>NZ_JBNLYC010000180.1:0-7540 GCF_050172015.1 Bacillus sp. GMa5/1
TTTTTTAATTGTTTATTAACAATTATATTACTAGTAGTTACAGGTCACATTATCGATAAAAAACTAGAAGTCTAAAGGAGGAATCAGCATTGGGAAACGTAGTAGTAAAGTTAGAGAATGTTCGAAAAAGGATTGGTGGAACGGAAATTATTCGTGGTTTATCATTTGAGGTTCGTGAAGGAGAAGTATACGGATTCCTTGGACCGAATGGTAGCGGTAAGACGACGACGATCCGTATGATGACAGGTCTTATTTCAATGACAGAGGGCGATATTACAATTTGTGGACATAGTATTCGCTCGGAGCGTGAAAAGGCACTAGAGCAAATTGGAGCGATTGTAGAAAATCCTGAACTATATGATTATATGACAGGAATGCAAAACTTAAAGCATTTTGCGAATATGGCCATTACACCAATTAGTAAAGAGCGGATTGCTGAGATTGTAAAGCTTGTTGAATTAGAGCATGCGATTCATAAAAAGGTGAAAACATATTCACTTGGTATGAAACAACGTTTAGGAATTGCACAGGCATTACTTCATCAGCCGAAAATCTTAATTTTAGATGAGCCGACAAATGGACTAGATCCAGCTGGTATTCGCCAAATTCGTGATTATTTACAACGTTTAGCGAAAGAAGAGAATATTGCTGTAATCGTATCAAGTCACTTATTGAGTGAAATTGAATTAATGTGTGATCGCGTCGTTATTATTAAACAAGGTGAGTTTGTACAAGAGTACAACTTACATGAAAAAGTGAAACATGATGAGGCAGTCGTTGTAGCGTTTGAAGTAGATGAAGTTCAGAAAGCAAATGAAATCATTAAAGGTAAAGCAAAAGGGAATGTAATTGTAGCATCTGTAACAAAAGACAACATTCCGCAACTTGTAAAAAAACTTGTTCATGCTGATGTGCTTGTATATGGCGTTACTGTTCAAAATAAAACGTTAGAGGATGAGTTCTTAGCGATTACTGGGGGAGTGAAAGCGTAATGTTTAAATTAATTCAAAATGAATTTTTAAAGTTGCATGCGAAAAAAGGTATGTATATTTTAATTGGTGTCATTGCTTTATTAGAGATTTTAGGAACAGTAGTATTGGCGAAATGGGGCGACGCTGGTAGCTTAAGTGGATCTTACTTAGATTTTGCAAGTTCAAATATCGGCTTAATTATGATATTCACAACGATCTTTGGAATTACAATAGCTTCTCGTACAATTACAGATGAATTCCAAAAAGGAACGATTAAGCAATTATTAATTCGTCCAAGAAAACGAATGACAATTTTATTTTCTAAATATATTACAGTATTATTAACGATGTTATTTATCGTATTTGCTAGTACGTTAATTGCTATGATTATTGGTATAATTGTAATGGACGGTAGTAAAACTGAATTAACGTTAGGAATTGCTTTAAAAACAATTGTATATCAGCTGTTATCACCATTTTTCTTTGCAACACTTGCATTTTTCTTAGCAAACGTGTTTAGAAAGTCTGTATTACCAATAATTATTACGATGTTTCTATTATTCTTACAAGGTACAATTAACATGGTATTAATGATGTTTGCAAAAGGTGTAGCGAAGTTTGTAGTATTTAGCCATTTGGATTTAAGAGCTTACGATAGCAATAAATTAATTAGTGGCGGAGTAGAACCAACATTTACAGAATTTACATTTACAACTTCATTATTACTTGTAGCTGCATACTTTGTTGTGTTACTTGTAGCATCAAGTGCATTATTCCAAAAACGTGACGTATTATAATAAAAGAAATCCCCGCTTGTAAAAACGGGGATTTTTATTACATAAAATTCACTTAGATTGCAACTTGAAGAACAGCGATATGGTATTTTAAGAGATATGCTGTTTGAAATGATTTGAGAAAAATAGGAAGAATTTCAACTATATTCATATTATAATTTAATTATCCTGCTATTTATAGGGAAAGGATTGCCTATAAAGTACTGATTAAAGTTTTATTGTATTTTTACTATCTTTGGGGGTGTTCTATATGCACTATGCATTTTCACGTATAAGGCTACGTAGCTTTTTTGGATGGATGATTATAGGGGTGCTCCTTATAATGATCCCATTAGGTCTAGCAAATGTTTCTGAGAATACGATGGAGGTTATTTCACAAATAACTGTATTTTTTGTATTTCCGTTACTTTGGCTATACGTAAAAACAAATAAAAATAATATTGTATTTAACAGTTTTTTTAATAAGCCAGGACGTTTACCTTGGGGATTAATTATATTAGCAACGATAATGGGGATGATTTTTTCAGTTGGCATATCTCAGATTCAATTTTACATATTAGCACATACGTTACCGAATTTCTTAGTTACTATGCTAGAAGACGGAAATGTTATTAATACGAGTAACGTATATATGACGATATTTACTTTCATTTCAGCATGTGTGTTAGCACCTATTATGGAAGAGGTTATTTTTAGGGGATTTTTCTTACAGCGAATGGCTTATAAATGGGGAATTAAAAAAGCTGTAATTATATCTTCAATTATTTTTGGCTTAGGACATTTTGATGTTATTGGTGCGTTCATGTTTGGTGTCGTTATGTGTCTTTTATACATAAAGACAAAAAATATATGGACGAATATAGCTGTGCACGCTCTAAATAATTTGATTGCAACAAGTATGCAATTTTTCGGTGGAGAAGAAAGTGGTACAATCTCAATTACTGAATTACAAGCGCAAAGTAATTTATGGATTGGTATCGGTCTTACAGTTGTTGGATTACTTTGGTTAATTCCTTATGTTTGGAAACAATGGCGTACAGTAAAAGAAGTTGGCGTGCCACCAGTACGTTTTATAAATGAGCAAAAAGTAGTGAGTTCATCACAAGAAAATGAAGTGTATAGTCAAGTGATCGTAACCGATAGATTGATGGCCATAGAGTTACCAGATGAGGCTGTAAATAAGCTTCGGTTAGAAGAAAATGATTATGTAACAGTATCTGTAGAAGAAGATAAAATCGTTATAAAGAAAGCACATAATAGATAATTAAAAAGTAGCTCCTTAAGAGCTACTTTTTAATTTGTAATAATTTCCACACGAAAATTATTACCGTTCTTTACATATTTAATATCTGTAACAGTGCGGACCGTCTTTAAAATCTCCACTTTTTCACCAATTCGCGGGATGGTCGGAACATTGTCCCAAATACCAAGCAAGTCATCTAATTGTGCCGTTTTTTCATAAAACCAGATTTTCAATGTAAAGCCCCTTTCTCGAACTTTATGTATTTTAATACATAATATATTATTTTTATTCTTATTGTAAGGGGTTTTTTTATATTTTATGAATAAAAATAAATTAATCTTCTGGGAAGATATGTTCAATATCAGGAGTAAGAGATACTTCTGATAATACGATATGAGAAACGGTCGTTGCATATGAAGAAACATCATTGATAAATTCTTCCAGTTCGACGAGTGAAGGAACAGAAATTTTTACAATGTAGCATAAGCTTCCTGTTACTCGGTAACAAAAACTTGCAGATGGATAAGACTGAATAAACTGTTGCATACGTGTTGTATCACCATTTTTTAAAGTGATTTCTAAAATACAATCTAAAACGAGTCCTGCCTTTTTATAATCAATATCGATTGTGTATTTTTGAATAACCCCTTCGCTTTCGAGCTTACGAACACGTTCTGAAGTAGACGGAGCAGATAAGTTTACTCGTTTCGCCAATTCACGCATCGAAAGGCGACTATCATTATATAATTCATTTAAAATTTTTCGATCAACACGGTCTAATTGCATTTGTAAATATACCTCCAGTAAAATAATGATTTTTGTAAAGGGAAAATATAAATTAAGATTCATATGAAATGTAAAGTGAACGTTATTTATTTTACAATAAAACAGAAGGGAATAGGAGGGGAAATGATGGAGAGAATTTCATTATCAAATGTAGGAGATACAAAGTTTCAAAAGTTATTAGGGCATAATTCGGATATATTACATTCGTGGAGTACGTTAGAAGATACACTGTACAATAAAGGAACTCTTTCAGCAGAGTTGAAGGAGCAAGTGAGAAGAACATTAGCGTATGGGAATGAATGTCCGTACTGTATGGCAAAAGGAAGACCTGATGATGTGCAAAAGGCAGAGGAGATTGGTGTAGCCGTTACTTTTGCGCATACATTTGTTCATGACCGAAAAGCAATAGATGATACTATGTTTCACGTATTAAAACAATATTGGACAGAAAAAGAAATTGTAGAGCTTTGCGCCTATGTTTGCTTTATTACTGCGTCACAACAACTTGGTTTTCTATTTCAATTACAGCCAAATTAAGGGGGGAAATGATGAAAAATCAAATAGCACTTATCATAATCGATGTACAAAAGGCATTTCAATTACCAGATTGGGGCGAGAGAAATAATATTTTTGCTGAAGAAAACATGAGAATTTTATTAGAAGAATGGAGAAAAAGGGAACGACCAGTTTTTCATATTCAACATGTAAATAAAGAAAATGCGCAGTCAATGTTTTATGAGAGAGCGGAAACGGTAAACTTTAAAGAAGAAGTGCAACCACTACTTGGTGAAGTGGTTATTCAGAAATTCGTTAACAGCGCGTTCATTGGGACAAATTTAGAAGAGCAATTAAGAAAGAACAAATGTAATGCAGTAATGGTTGTAGGATTAACGACAAATCACTGTGTGGAAACTACGACACGAATGGCAGGGAATTTAGGATTTACAACATATTTAGTGAGTGATGCAACGGCTACTTTTAACAGTAAAGGTTTAGATGGTAAGGAGTATAGTGCAGAGGATATTCACAATATGACACTTGTAAATTTACATGAAGAGTTTGCTACGATTGTGACGACAAAAGAAGTATTAAAATTATTTTAAGAAAATAATTGCAAATTATGTAGAAAAAAATAAGAATATTTCGTATAATCTAAGTACAATCATTTTGAAAATAGGGGTGGCATCATATGGAGCAAATTTCAGTAAAGAAATTAGAAGAGGTACTTGTTGTAGCAGGGGATGATAAACAGAAGCAAAAGGAATTTTATGAATTGCTCTTATCTACTGAGTTTTATGTTGCTGGTTCACTAGAAGCAGAGGACGGGGCAACAGAAGGAATACTTCGTTTGCGTCATTTCCAAGGAGAAGGTAGATGGATCGTTCCGTTCTTTACACAAATGGAATTTGTAAAAGATGTGTTGCCAGAAGGAACGCCCCTTATTACGATACGTGGGAAAGAGTTATTTGGTAGCATTGAGAAAGATGCTATAGCTGTATTAAATGTTGGCACTGATATAAGTAAAACATTTATTCCAGAAGAAATTGCAGATATCGCATCTGGACGAATTTTTAACTATTATAAATAAAAGGAAAAGCGTAATCGCTTTTCCTTTTTAATTTGAACACGGGGTGGCTACGCCGGAAGAAATAGAGAGTGTTTTATTATGTGTACTTATTGTAGCTGTAGCTCCAAGAGGAATCCCAATGTTTGGACTTATATGTCCAATCGGTAGACCGAACAGGACAGGGATAGCATATGGAGTGAAATACTCATATAATATTGTTTGCAATGATTGAGATGGCTTTGAAGGAGTGCAGTCGTGACAACTTGTGAAAATAACGCCCCTGCATTCATTAAACTTTCCAGATAAAAGTAGCTGATTTAACATACGGTCAATGCGGTACGGTTCTTCACCAATGTCTTCAAGTAATAAAAGTGTATTGTCCGTATTTATCTCGTAGGGCGAGCCAATTATACTTGTTAACACAGCTAAATTTCCTCCAACTAACGTACCTGTAACTGTACTGTGAGAGCTAGGTACGATACATTCTGATGCAGATAAAATGGTTGAATACGGATGGAATAGTTGATTGAAAGAGGATAAAGATAGGGAATCAATACCTTTTCCTAGTTCTTCAATCATCGGACCATGAAATGTTATAAGCTTTGCATAACGTGAAAAAGCATTATGTAAAGCTGTAATATCACTATACCCCCAAAAGATTTTAGGGTTTTGCCGAATGATTTCATATTGAATGTGAGGGAGGAGACGAGCACTTCCGTAACCACCTCGTGCACAGAAAACGGCCTTCACTTCATTATTTGTAAATGCTCCATGTATATCGTCAAGCCGAACTTGATCACTTCCGGCTAAAAATCCATATTTCTCGTAAACACTCTTCCCGATTATTACGGATAACCCCATCTCTTGTAATACATTCACACCTTTTAATACATTTTCGATTGTAGGTGGACCAGATGGTGCAATAATCATTACTGTATCACCTTGTTTTAATGCATTTGGATAAATCATTAAGCTCAGCCTCCTTCTCTTTCAATATATTCGCTTCATATGAAGTTCAACCCTTGCAAAAGCAGGGGAAAGCTTATCAAATAAAGAAGATATAAGGGAAATAGGAGGGAAAATGATGTTTACAAGTCGAGTAACAGACATATTAAAAATTGAGTATCCCGTTGTTCAAGCCGGTATGGCAGGCGCGATTACGACGCCAGAACTTGTTGCAGCAGTAAGTAATAGCGGAGGATTAGGGACGCTTGGAGCGGGCTATATGAGCCCAGAACAAATTCGTGAAGCGATTTATAGAATAAGAGAACTAACAGATAAGCCTTTCGGTGTTAATTTACTTGTAACGAAAGAGATACAAATAGAAGAAGAGAAGGTAAATGAGGCGAAAGTATTACTAAGCGGAGTGAATAGAGAATTAGGTATAGAAGTAGAAGGAACGTTAAAGCTTCCAAAAAGCTATAAGGAACAATTACAAGTGCTATTAGATGAAAAAGTACCAGTCGTTAGCTTTGCATTTCAAACGTTAGAAAAAGAAGAAATAAATGATTTAAAAAGAAGTGGAATAAAAGTTATCGGAACAGCTACCCATGTGAAGGAAGCGAAAGTACTTGCCGAGTTAGGAGTAGATATTATTGTCGGGCAAGGAAGCGAAGCCGGAGGGCATAGAGGAACGTTTATTGGGAAAGAACGAGATGCTATGATCGGTACTTTTGCGTTAATACCTCAGTTAGTAGGGGCTATTCCGCATATCCCAATTGTCGCAGCAGGTGGTGTAATGAACGGACAAGGGCTTGTTGCGGCATTGGCACTAGGAGCAGAAGGTGTTCAAATGGGATCGGCCTTTTTAACAAGTGAAGAGAGTATTACGCACGATGTGTATAAAGAAGCGGTTTTACATAGTACAGATACGAGCACAACTGTAACTCGTGCGTTTTCCGGGAAATATGCACGGGGTATTCGGAATGAATTTATAGAGAGACATGAAGGAAAAGAAGAAGGGCTTCCGATGTATCCAGTGCAAAACGTATTAACTTCTAAAATACGCAAAGAGGCAGCGAAGCAAAATAAGGAAGAATATATGTCGCTTTGGGCAGGACAGGCAGCATCATTAGCTCGAATCGAATCAGCTCAGTATGTAGTGGAGCGAGTTATGAAAGAAGCAGAGAATGCAATCGAACAATTACAAAATATATACAAAAAGACCACTTGAGTAATT
>NZ_JBNLYC010000181.1:0-7491 GCF_050172015.1 Bacillus sp. GMa5/1
AAAATTTATGAATATAAGCTTCTGTGATAAGCGTTTTTATGTAGGTTGCATATACTGATATCAAAATCACGACGTCAAAAAAAGGAGAGATAGAGATGGCAAGAAAAAAACAACCTAAATACAACGTAGGGGACATAGTCGTGATTACGCTATATGGAACCGTTGGGAAAATCACAAATATGAAGGTTTTAGATGGAGTTTATGTATACGAAGTCAATAATCACGATGGATTTTACGTAGAGCAAACATTGCAGCACGTTACAGAGCAAGATATGAAAAAGGGCGATACGGAGTGGATTGAATTAAATTATAATTTCACGTTTGGTGATCTTGTGCAAGTAACTGGATATGATAAAGATGTTTTCCGTATTGTTGGTTTTCGTACAGAAGTATGGAGATATAAGAATGACGCATGGGAAGATACAATTTATGAATTGTCACGGATTACGGATGGTGAATGGTTAGAAGCGGATGAATCAGATTTAACGTTACTAGCCAATGCTCAAACGGCAAATGCAATTTTGAAGAAAATGAAACAAGATAAAGCAGGTATGAATAAATTGGATTTAGGAAAGTTAAAGTCAATTAACAACTCGAAAAAAGTGAGTGTTAAGACGAATCGTCAAGAAATCATTGATGGATTACTTGACATTTATAACGATTATCAATTATTGTTCGATACATTTAAAGATGAAGAATATAAAATTGTAATGGATGTTGTTCATAATTATTTAGTTAAATTGACAGAGAAAAAGTAGTTAACTAGAAAGAGAGAATAAATTGAACAACAACATATGCAGTATAAGGTATGCCTACAACTATTAAAAAAATAAAAAGCCACTTTATAAGAGAGTCTGCCCATTGATCTTCATGCATGAACTCTTCTTTTGTTTGTCCTACTTCATATTGATTTTCCATTATTATTTCCCCCTTTGAATAGCTTGTACTACAATCGTATGCATCTCGTCCAAAGCTTATGACCTATAAAAAAATAAAATCTATTTTTCTAATCTCATATACATAATTTTGAGATTTTTTCATAAAACAGAAATAAAGGAGTGATGCTCATGAAGGAAATTGAAGTCGTGATTGATACGGAAGAGATTGCGGAGTTTTTTTATGAGCAACTAATTGAAAGAGGGTACGTCCCAAAACGAGAAGAAATTGAAGATCTCGCAGATATTACATTTGAGTATTTATTAGAGAAATGCATGATTGATGAAGTTTTTGATGAAGAGGATGAATGAAAGTAACGACGGGCATAACTCGTCGTTTTTTACTCTTTACAAACCTGTCACAAATATAGTCAATAATTATTGATATAATGAAAAGGAAATTTTACTCAAGAGGTGAAGGAATGTTCAAAAAAATTATTGATTCTTTATTAGGAAAGAAAAAATATCGTTCGTATTCAAGTAGTGATTATCGTCGTAGAGGGCGCTCGTATTCAAGTAGCGATTATAAACGACGTTCATCTGGTTATGGACATCAACATTATAAAAGAAAACGTAAAAGCCGTAGCTTCTTTTCAAGTAGCTGATGAAATGGCGTCGTGTACTAGCATTATTTGATAGACCACTGCGAAAAAATACAATTGTTGCAGAGCGTTATAAAATTGAATCAGTAATTGGAATGGGCAGTTATGGGGTTACATATGTCGTTAATGATTTACAAATAAATAGATATAAAGTCTTAAAACAATTAAGACAAAGTAAACAAAGATATGAGTCTGGTAGAAAATCATTTGAACAAGAGAAAATGATTTTACAAACATTAAATCATCATGCAATTCCTAGTCTATATGATCATTTCCTATGGGAGAAAAAGAGCTTCTTTGTGATGGAGTACATGCCTGGTAAAAATTTTGAAGATTATATTTTCATAGATGGGTATGTATATACAGAACGTGAAGTTTTTGAAATTTTATATGAAATATTAGAAATTGTATCGGTGTTTCATAGTGAAGGCATTATTCATCGAGATTTACGCATTCCAAACATATTAATGAAAGAAAATCAAATTAGTATTATTGATTTTGGATTGGCTAAATGGAAAGGTGAGGATGATGAGCGAGTTACAACTTACGAAGGTGAACAAGCTTTGATGCGAGAAGTTCAATTTCGTAGCGACTTTTATGCGCTCGGTCATTTCTCATTATTTTTATTATATGCAGGATATGAATCTAATGAAAAACAGGAAAAACCATGGTACGAAGAATTAACTTTGGAACATTATAATCGCGAAATGCTTATGCGAATGTTACAAATAAAAACGCCGTACTATGAGAATGTACAAGATTTAAAACAAGATGTAGCTTCTGCTTTAGAAAGGATGGAGACTCCATGTTTCAAAAGTTTTTAGCAAGCGTTGGTATTGGAAGTGCAAAGGTAGATACTGTTCTTGAAAAAGATGAGTATATTGTTGGGGAAGAAATAGTTGGAAAGGTTCATATAACTGGAGGTTCAATTAGCCAACAAATTGAAAGCATTTACTTAACATTATCGACGTCGTATGTACGAGAAGTGGATGATAAAAAAGTAACAGCAACATATGATTTAGAGCGAGTACGCTTAACCGAACCTTTTTCTGTAGAACCGAATGAAACAGTTGACATTCCATTTTCTTTTCCAATGCCAATTGAAGCACCACTTACACTTGGTATGAAAACGGTTTGGATTCACACAGGTCTTGATATTAAACGTAGTATAGACCCAAGTGACCGCGACTACGTTCAAGTGTTACCTAATGCATTATTAAGTAGTGTTTTAGATAGTGTAAATGAATTAGGGTTTAAAGCACGTCATATAGAATGTGAAGAATTACCGCATCGATTACGTAAACAAGTTCCATTCGCACAAGAATTTGAGTTTATTCCGGTTTCTGGAGAGTACTACGGCAGATTAGATGAATTAGAATTATTAATTTTGCCACGTGCATACGACCGATTAGAAATAATTATGGAAGTAGATAGAAAATCACGTGGATTAGCTGGTTTATTCGCTGAGGCACTTGATCTTGATGAGAAGGTTATTCGCTTCACTGTAACAAGAGAAGATATCCCTGAGATGAAGCAAAAAATTAATAATTATATTTTTTAATAAACTATGCATAAAAAAGAAATGGAGAGGAAAACTAAAACAACCGCTCCATTTTTTTGCATAGTGAGGTTATGTATGTGAAACGATATCGACATTTATACTTGCTAAGTTTTACGTTACTCATTTGTTTTGTCGTATTATCACTTTCGTATCATACCGCTTGTATTGAGAACTTTGACAATATAGTCGCACATTTTATTCAAAGCTTTCGAAACGATTATTTGACGACCTATTTTACTTGGGTGTCTTTTATCGGTTCCAAAAGAATATATTTTCCATTACTCATTATTCTTGTAATGTATTTTCTCGTTAGAAAAAAGTTGCTTAGTGCGTTACTTCTAACAATTAATTACTACGGATCTCGTTATTTAAACAGTATGCTTAAACTATGGTACGAACGAGCAAGACCTGATGTCACGCAGCTTGTTACTGCAACTGGATATAGTTTTCCGAGCGGTCATACGATGAATGCTACTGCTTTTTTAGGATTTATTGCATACGTCACAATTACTGAAGAGCGTATTTCGTTGCATAAAAAATTGTTAATTATTCTTATAGCAAGCTTTGTTGTATTATCTATTTCAGTTAGCCGAATATATCTTGGCGTGCACTATCCATCTGACATATTAGCAGGATGGGCAGCTGGTGGTAGCTGGCTCGTTTTATGTGTTATATTCCATAAAACGTTCATAAAAAAAGAACCTATGTCATAATAGGTTCTTTTTTCATTGGCTCAACATGAATGTGTGCATGGTAAATTCCAAACTTTTTGCGAAGCATAGCTTCGATGTTGTCGGTAATACAGTGACTTTCTCCAACATCCATGCGAGCATCTACTTCAATTGTAATATCAACGTACGTTTGATTCCCATACATACGTGCTCTAATATCTACAATGTTTTCCACACCGCCAATATGCTCAATAGCATCAGCGTATTCTTCCATTTTATCAGGATCAATTCCATCTGTAAGCATATGAGAAGATTCTACGAAAATCTCCCATGCAGTTTTACAAATAATAAGACCGACAATTAAAGCGGCAATAGGGTCTAAAATAGGCATTTGGAACTGAGAACCGACAATACCTACTACGGTACCAATACTTACGAGTGCATCTGATAAATTATCCTTTGCAGCGGCTTCTAATGATTTACTTTTTGTTCGTGCTGCAATTTTTTTCGTATACAAATACACGCAGTACATAACGACAGCAGAAAATAAAGCAACCCATGCAGCGAGTATATTAGGCGCTGCTTGTTTCGGATTTAAGAAAGATTGAATGGCACTAATAACAACTTCTAATCCGACTGTTGCCATAATGAAGGACGCAACAAGTGATGCGATTTGTTCGGCCCGCGAATGCCCATACGGATGATCTGGGTCACGAGGTTTACGAGATATTTTTAGACCAATTAATATCGCTAAAGAAGCACCGATATCCGTTAAGTTATTTAAACCGTCAGCACGTAATGCGCTAGAGAGGGTAATATAACTGATGATGATTTTCATAGAGGATAAAAATATGTAGGCCATAATGCTGACAATAGCGCCTTTATCAGCTTCTTTATGAGAAAGAGTATCCATTTTAATCACTCACCTTTCTTTAAAGGAATTTCTTTCTATAAATAGAGTATCAAACGAAAGTCGTGTGGGTCTATACAAACATTGTTGACGTTTTATAGCTTTTTAAGAAGGGGATAACAAAGTTTCGTGAAGGAAAAATATGTTGAAAAGTACAAAGTCAGGGTGTAAACCTAATTAGAGTCTATTTACTAAAGAGATAGGAGGGGAGATGGATCAAGAAACGAATACTTTTCTTACTACATATTATTCTTATCATGACAAGGTGTAATTCATTAAACGAGGAAAAACGTCAAAAGATAATTATGAAAACAGATGAAAGCCCTCTGGAAAATATTTTCCAGAGGGCTTTCATCTTAGTATGCTTCTAAAAACTCAGTAACTTGCTCTTCTGTTTTTGCGTTAGCACTATGTAAGTGGCCTAGCTTCTCACCGTTTTGGTATACAAGTAAACTTGGAATACCCATTACTTGATACTCTTCAGCGATACTTGGAAACTCATCTTTATTAATAGAATACCATTCAAATTTATTGAACTCTTCCATTACATCTCCGATAAAGTTGTCCATACGTACGCAATCTGGGCACCATGTAGTAAAGAACTTAACAACTACTGGCTCCTCGCTTGCGATGATGTCTTTGAATTCTTGTTCTGTTTTAATTTCTTTCATAAGTAAAACTCCTTTCAATATCACACGAATTTATATGCAAAATTCGCATTTGCAAACATGTTGCAAACTTATTATTTGTTTTTTAATTTTGTAGTTCGTTCACACTTATAAAATTGTATGTAACATGACTGCGCTACTAAGTGTGAAAATAACGGAACCTCACTTTTCTTTATAAGCTTTTTCCAGGATTGTGTCAAACTTTTGAATTTTATACAGAAATTAAAGAAGCCCAAACTTTGATTGAGTATGGGCAGAGTGACTAAAATTAATTGCTTATTAATTTCGAATAAATATTTAAATCGATAAGATTTCCAACTGATTTTTCGCTTTTTCTCAGAGTACCTTCAAAAGTAAAGTTTAATTTTTCTAATACTTTTACGGAATTTACATTTGCTGGTTCAACTTTTACAAAAATTGAATCAGGTTAGAAATTATATGGTTGTAATGGGAATTGAGGGATATGAATAAAAAAATTGTATCCCGCATTAACGGGCAGTAAGACCTCCACTGATTAAAGTTTCACTTTATTAGGGATTTGCCTTAAACATTTATTACAGTCAAGAATATTTATAATAATATGAACTAAAAAAGGTCCAATTTTTGTAATGTTGGAGGGGAGTATTGTGGACATAACTCAAAGCGTGGCAAGAATAGTGGTTAATGGGAAAGACCTTTCTTTCACTTCAGTTCAAACCTCTGCATGGAATCATGGACCTGTAAATGATTTAATCGTTACGACGAATCAGAGAGTGAATGAGCTTTATCAATTCATGTGGTCACAAGTACCGGTTACGATGTCGGTATATTTTCTTCAAGGGGCGGATTTACTTAGGTTCGTTAGGGTTGCTGGAATCGATGAGCGTGTAACCGGAGAATATGTATATCATTTCATTTGGTAATAAGAAGAATTCAAAGTAGTCTAGCAGCTACTGTTTTATTTTGTCATTTGAATATAAGCGAGCGGACTAGCTTATAGTACCTACTGAAATAAAGAATCATAATATAATTTGTAATAAATTATACGGAAGTGAGTTGAAGATCATGTTTTATTCATATTTTAATTCTGAAGCTGGCATACGACCAGCGTATGGTACGTCTATAACGTATAGTGGAGCACAAAGTACAGTCCAAGCTATTCAACAAGCATTGCAAATGCAACAACAAATGCAGCAGCAAGGAGTACAACCATATTACTCATCCGTAGAGTATTTTTACCCAGTACATCATGTTACACCGTACGGAAGTTCTTTTCTTACTATTCCATATGGAACTATATACAACTTATAACTAGTAAGGAATGAAGTTGTTTATATAAATAAGGGTGCAGATTAATAGCGCCCTTATGAATAAGAAAAATAGCTAGTCCAAACCTTATAAATCAATCTTACATAATATGTAGTAATAAGTTTGAAAGGGGAATTAGTATGTCTTGTTATTACTACTGTAAGTATTGTAAGGAGTATAAAAAGAAGCATCATGATTGTTGTAAGAACACTAGTAAGTGTCATGATAATAAGGACAATCTTGTTAGAGCATCGGCATTTAGAGCTAGAAATACTGTGAATCAAAATGTTCCTGCTAATACTTTTGTGAAAGTGTTATTTCAAAATGAACAATTTGATTTAGCGAATGAGTATAATCCAGCAACATCTATTTTTATGCCGAAGACTAAAGGAGTATATTCTATTATTGGAACGATTGGTTTCTTTCCAAACGATCCAACTTTAAATTATAGAGCGCGTGTAGAAATTCGTGTGAATGGAAACGCAGCGATAGCTATAGATAATGACTTTTTTGGTCCAATAAGTTTTGGAAATGTCGTAAGTGTTTCGACGATTGTTCAATTGAATGCAGGGGATGAAGTTGAGATTTATGCACAAAGTAGTATAGATGGGGTTTTAAGTCCTTTAGAAGATGGGGCACATTTTGAAGCAGCAAGATTTCCTTCTCCAATTAAATAAAACAGATCATTAAATGTTTTTTAGTAGGTTTAGTTAATCCCCTTACCAAATGGTGGGGGAATATTATTGTTTTTCTAAAATATATAAGTAAATAAGTAAAGTGTAGTTTAATTTGTAGAGGTTTCAATCTTCTTCAGATAATAAACAGCATAATAAGTAACATGCTTGTGAAAACTCATT
>NZ_JBNLYC010000182.1:0-7462 GCF_050172015.1 Bacillus sp. GMa5/1
GTAATCAGCTAAAACAATAGCATCAGGTTGAAATGAATTATTGATTTGTTTTATAACCTCTTTTTGTTTTAGCCCCTTTGTTAGTGATCTAACATTTGCTACAGATTTACTGGCATACCATAAGAATTTTTCACTTGTTAAAAAATATACTTCTCCATCCTCTTCAATTTGTTTCGCTAGACATAAGGCATTGTGCAACTCACCAATGCTAAAGTGACTAGGTGCAATAAACAATACTTTCATGTCATATTCCCCTCTAATAAAATTTGCGAAAAGTATTCACTATCAAGTAAAGTTTCTCCAACTGCAATATTAAAGCGAATATCTGCATCATAAAATTCGTTCTGATTATCATATATACCGATTTGCATACCTTTCTTTGGCCACTCGTATATAAAGCATTTTGTATTATGAGATAGTGCTAAAATAGATACGTATAACCCATTAGATAATTCGAGAATTACCTTCTTATCTAAGTAAATCTTTCTTTGTTTGTCATTTGGTATTAATGTATTTTGCTCTCCGTTCTGCCAATAATAAATCTTTTTAATTTTTGTTTTCCCTTTTTTCTCCCAGAATAAATGAAAGACATTAGCTTTCATCTTCTCTTTTTGTAGATTTTTCATTTGTACTTGTAAAATTGGTAAATCAAATACAGTTGTATATCCAACTTTCGATTCATTAGATTGACAGAAGATCTGATGAATGAATTCCCTGTATGTATTTTCTTTTACTACTATTGAATTGGCACTGTTCTTGAGATGTATGGAATTAATACTCAAATCTTCCCTACAATCTGGAGTACAAGATTGAACCGTTGGTATCATCAAACCAGGTAAAAAATTATAAGAATTTAATGCTGATTTACCTTTTAAAATCTCTTTATCTTTATACATAAATTCTGTTATTTTACTACTTTGGTTTACCTTAATCATTATGTCTAGTACGTTATTCTGAACTAAATATTCCTGCTTTTTTTCGTTATATGTTAATTCATTTCTTCCTTTAGGGAAAAGATATATATTTTTAGTTATCGTATTTCCATTTAAGTCATCTTGATACGTAAGTGTGGCATAATGCGCTTTTGACCATTTAACCTTTCCATTAAATTCAAAATCAAAATTGCTTATGGAATCAATGTCTTGTATAAACAAATGTTGTTCGTAAGGTATCTGAGGGAAAACCAATGTTAATTTCCCCTTTAATATGGAAGAAAATAAGTTTTTTAGGCTTCCGTGAATATAAAATTCCCCGTTTTCATTTATAATATGAAATTGGTCAGTCTCAATTGAGTACGGAATCTTATTAGATATAAATTTGGATGTATGACTAGTAATATCGTTATAGATTTCTTCTACTTCATCTTTGCTATCACGAGAACATAAAGTATAATAGTGCGTTTTTGTTATACATTTTTCTTTATCATTCCGTGTAAATATTACCGCTGGCATCCATCTTAATCCAAATAGGATACGCTCTATATTTCCTTTCCATATGAATCCAATATTAATATTTTGCGATTCAAACAATGTATAATTTCGCTCATACATGTCTGGATGACTAGGTAGATCGAATTGGTTTACAAATTCATAGTCATGTAGTGCATATGGATACTCACCATATACCATAGGTTTAGAAACTAATCCACTCTTTAATGGTACCGTCATCTTCGCATCATATAACATGCACCAAGGGTATATCTTTATATATTTTCCTTCTTGTGCAAAATCTTTTATTTGAACTATCTTATCTGACAAAAAACAAATGCTTCTCTTTAATCTTGTGGCCTTATGAATGATCTCAAAACATGAATCAGACTTTATTGCCCATGACAGCTCATTTACTTTCGGCTCTTTTACTGCATTTAAAAATGGGTAATCTAAATCTGGCCATGCTTCTTTTACTAATAATTGCTGCTTTCTAAGGTCATATATATATAAACAACCAGTACTTTTACTTATTTGTACAGTTATATACATATTTTCTAGAACCAAGTATTCTTCTGTTTCATAAACATGATTTCTCCCAAGCGTATGAACCGGAATTATGGCCTTTAATTCCCCAATACTTTTATTTTGATGACTAACAGCCGAAAATATCATATTAGTGATACCAATTTTTTGGGGAGTCAATAAAATAGGATGTTTCTTTATTTCACCCGGCTCTATAATACAAATTTGGTGTTTTTCTAACGGTTTGAAATCTAGTATTTTAGGGTTTCCTTGTTGAATAAATAATTTGTAAATTAATCTATCTAAAGAATTATTTTTTACATTAACGATACATGCAGATTCTTTTCCATTAATTAACTTAGGATGATTAGCAACATTTACTTCTAACGGATTTGCTATGGTTACTCCAAAATGAACAGTTAGTTCTAGTTCTTTTGCTTTTAACTTAGTAACAAGTTCTCCCTCAATTTCCTTAGTAACTGTTATTACTTCTTCCCACTCGTACTTTTTATTTGGATAAAAAGTTTTCTTTAAATCAATTAAGTAATCGTCGCCTATCTTTGATGTAATACTAGCTTCAATAGGATTTGAAAAATGATTTTCATATACATAACAGATATGAATCTTCTCTCCAACAATTAAATTGTTTCCTTCTAAAATATAACTAGTGAATCTTACTTGTTCTGTTTCTACCTCAGTAATTTTTTCACTTTTTATATCAACCCAACAATTCACATCTTTTGCTCCAAGATTAATAGCATACTTTACAACTTCAATTCCATTTCTTGTTATGGCGTTACTCTGAATAGAACGTAGGGATTTCAATCCCCTAACTGTTTTCCAACCTCTAGATAGCCATATATCTTGGTCACTTTTTGAAATAATTGGTTTAAATGCATCTAACAGATAATTAATAACATAAGGTAAATAGCTTCTTAAATTTAAGTAGCCATCATAGTCTATATACGACCTACTTGTTTGATATAACCCTACTCTTTTATAAAGTGCCATGGCTACTTTATCTTCCGGATTCACTTCTGTATCAATATACTTAATATCTTGTTGAATAAGATTTTTAATTGCATAGGCAAATAATTTATCTGGTATATTCCCCGAACGAAATTCTGGATGGATTAAAAAGAATCCTGCCCAGGTGCCATCTGAAGTTGCTGCTCTTTGACCTGATAAACTAGAAAATAATAAGCTGGCTATAATTTCATGTTCATATTCAGCAATTAAATATAACTGTATCTTCCGCTCCCTAAATAATTGCTTGATGTCTTGCTTATTTAAGGGATACCCATATTTAATGGGGCCATATTGATATTTATTATAAAAGTGGGCTAACTTCTCACTGTCTGCCTCTGTACACTCACGAACTTGAACATCCATACCATGGATCATATTTCCTCAACTCTTTTAGAAACTTGAATACTACCAGTAGCAACTTTCTTTTTATCTACATAAGCAGTGATTTCCACTTGTGAGATTACCCCAAGTGATCTTCCAATTTGGACATGTAATTCTAGCTGGTCTCCTGGTACTACAGGTTTTAAAAATTTCATATTACGTACAGAAACTAAATAACCCACATATGAACTTGGATCTATTTTAGGTGAACATGCACCATGTGCATCTATTTTTGCTAGTTCTCCTGTAACATAAACAACAGCCGTCATTTGTGCCAAAGCTTCAATAATTAACACTCCAGGCATAATTGATTCATTTGGAAAGTGCCCTTCAAAAAAAGGTTCGCTTACAGTTACATTTTTAATACCAATTCCACTCTTTCCTGGCTCAAGTTGAATAACTTTATCTAAGAAAAGGAATGGCCATTTATGCGGTAAGATATTTCGGATTTGATCTGCATTTAATACCGGTCTCACTGCACATCATCCTCCCTATTTTCTTCAATAAAATCAGCAATTTTATTAATAGAACCTAGTACTGCCATATTCTCGTCATACACTGCAACGCCAAATTCCTCTTCAATTGCCAGAAATAGCTCTAATGCATCCAAGGAGTCAACTCCTAAGCCTCTTCCGAATAATGGCTGATCATCAGTAATGAAATGTGGTTCGATTTCTAAATCTAATCTCTCAGTTATAATTTCTTTAATTCTAGTAGTTAATTGTTTTCTTTTTTCAGCAATAATTTTTGTTTCTACATACGTAAACATCTGTTTTCCCCTTTTCCTTGTTTAACTCAAAATTCGTCATTAAATCATCTATTTTTTAGCCATTAACTAATCCACCATCCACTGTAAAAACTTTCCCGGTGATATAACTTGCATAGTTAGAGGATAAAAATGTTGTTAGATATGCTACCTCTTTAGGATCCCCAATTCTGCCAAGCGGCACTAGTTCTAACATCCTTTTTAATGTCTGTTGATCCATTCCTTTTGTCATATCTGTTTTTATAAAACCAGGTGCAACAGCATTAACCCTAATACCGTATTCCCCACCTTCTAATGCTAAAGTCTTGGTTAAGGAAATAACCCCACCCTTTGAAGCAGAGTAATTACATTGACCTCTTGCACCTGTTATTCCACTTGTCGACGTAATATTTACAATAGAACCTCTTTTCTGTCTCATCATTATTCTTAATGCTTGTCGGCAACAAAGAAATGTTCCTTTTAAATTTAAATCAACCACATGATCCCACTTTTCCTCACTCATCATTGCAGCAAATCCATCATTTATAACTCCTGCATTATTTACTAAAATATCTATTCTTTTTTCCTTTGAGCGTATGTGTTGAAACAATTTATGAATAGAGGCTTCTTTTGTAATATCTACATGCATAGTAAACGCTTTTCCACCTTTTTCTCCTATAGTATTTGCTATTTCATTTGCTGATTTTTGATTACTTTGAAACGTAAAGTAAACAGTTAAGCCCTGTTTGGCTAGGTCCATTGTTATTGATTTACCAATGCCTCGTGATCCTCCGATAACTAATGCTACTTCGTTTCCATTAAACATAGACCCGTTCCCCCTTAAATTCTTTCTCTATTGTAGTAAGGCTTCTTTTTAAATACATCGGTGTTTCTGTAGAGGATACAGATATGTTCTGCTTAAAGGAGCGACATAACTTGGTTAAAGTATTTCCGGGACCTACTTCTATAAAGTGTTTCGTACCATTATTCAATAAAGTGTAGATAGTATCTTGCCACATAACTGGATCTACGCATTGTCTTTCTATATCTTGTAAAATATTGATTCTATCTGTATTTGGTTTTCCTGAACAGTTTAAAACAATTGGTATTTGAGCATTTTTTAACGAAAATAAATTTAAATACTCCTTAAACTCAAGAACCATTTCTCCCATTAAACGTGAGTGAAATGCATGACTAGTTGAGAGTATTTTAGTTTTTATACCATTTTTTTGATCTAGTACCTTTTGAAATTTAAGAATGCTCTTACTCTCGCCAGAAAATACAACCTGTGTAGGGGAATTATAGGCAGCAATATCAATTTCATATTGTTTAGATTCCTCTACAACTTCAAATAATGTTTGATATGTGTTCGACACAATTCCTAACATACACCCCTCTTGCTTTACATTACTCATCAGCTGACCACGCTTCCGTACAATGGATAATGCATCCTGGAATTGTAAAGATCCTGCTTCTACCAGTGCGGAGAATTGCCCTAAGCTATGCCCCGCTACTTTAGATGGCCTTATACCGTGCAAATTTAAAATTCTTGATATCCCTGTGCTTACCGTAAGAATAGCTGGTTGTGTAACACTGGTTTCTATTAATTTTTCACTTGGCCCATATAAACATAGTTGCTTTAAATCAAATCCTAGCGTATCATTTGCTTCCTCAAATAATGGGACAAATATGTTTGGGTATTTATCTAAATACCCTTTACACATCCCTACGGATTGAGACCCTTGTCCCGGAAAAATAAATGTAATCATATGACACCCCCGCTATTTTCAAATTGAAGCTTTTCTAAAATTTCTTCTGGTAATCTACTGATTAATTGATCATTCGACCTTGTTAAAACGTGTTTTGAGAATCCCTCTGCTAACAAAACTCGGCATCTCTTGCGGAATAATTTATAAACAAATTCTATATAAACTTTACTTTCATTCTTAAGATAGGTTTCTACAATTAAGTCGTCTTGAAAACGAGCTGATTTTTTGTAGGTACATCCTATATCAATAATTGGAAAATACAATTTTTCCTGTTTTAAATACTGGTTTATACCAGTCATATCTAGCATTTGAAACCTACCCAGCTCAAACCAATGAAAATAATGAGAGTGGTGAGCAATTCCCATAGGATCGCATTCCCCAAAACGAACATTCACCTCATTTTTTACTAAGTACAATTATTTCACCTACTTTTCATAAGAACGTCGAAATTTTTGTATGGAGATTGTTAAAAATAAAATTCCCATACCAATTAATGCAGCTGATGGAATAAGAACAGAGGAGAACTCTTTGTTATATACTAATAAATCGTTAAAGCCTCCCATTGCCCAAGCTGTAATGGTAATATGCGCTAGGTTTTGCATCCATTCAGGCTCTATATAAAGTGGCCACCAAGATCCACCCAAAGCAGACATAGTTAACACGATTAAAATAGAAATACCATTTGCTTGTGATCTTGTTTGACATATAGAAGCTAATAAAATTGCTAGGCTTGAAGCTGCAAATGCAGTGCATATCACTAGCAATATAATTCCTAATACACTTTTCCCTAGCCACATTCCAAATACAAAATGTCCTACGCTAAAAAGGACTGCACATTGAACAATAGCTGTTATAAAGCATGAGAGCATCTTTCCAAAAATGATTGATAATGTATTAATAGGTAAAGTAAGAATTTTTCTTAACGTTCCATTCTCTCTCTCTTCTACTAATGCACCTGCAGCTGCAGCAGTACCTAAAAGTACAAACATTACGGCATATCCTGGTACATTAGATTCAAATGGAGTAGGTTTATGTTCATTATCTGATGCTAATTTTTTAAACTCTACTTTCACATTTACTTCCATTTGGGCAGAGGCTTGTTTTACAATCTCTTTAGTCATATCTCTTTGTATTTCTGACACAATTTGAGTTACAGCATTTGAAACAACACTTGGAATAATGCGATCAACTTCATCTTCTATGATGATGACTTTGGCCTCTGTTCCTGAATATACATTTTGTGTGAAATCCTTAGGGATGACGATTGCCGCTTTTTTAGTTTGAACTTCCTTTTTCACTTGTTCTTCTGTATATGCTTTCTTTTTACCATTTAGTTCATAAGTTTCTTCTATCTCAAGGGCAGGGATTTTTTTCAATTCCTCAATAACCCTTTTAGAAAGTTCTCCATTATCATTTACTACTATAGGAATCTTGAATTTTTCTGTCTTACTATCAAATACATTTGATAATGCAAAACTAGCAACTGCAATAACTATAATAGGTGTAATAAATAAATAGATTAGACCAGGAATATCCTTTAAAAGAATAAGTAAATCTTTCTTAGCTATATACCAAGCTTTCATTTT
>NZ_JBNLYC010000183.1:0-7422 GCF_050172015.1 Bacillus sp. GMa5/1
ACTGTGTAACGAAAACAACAAGAAACAGCTTAGTTTTCTTCTTATAGATAAAGTGAAAAGGTAATTTGTTTTGTAGTACAGGGGGGAGAATTTTGATTAAACCATTAATTGAATTTTGTGTAGGTAACCTTGCAAGTGGTTCACAAGCAGCTCTAGAAAAATTAGAAAAAGATCCGAATTTAGATGTAATGGAGTATGGTTGTTTAGGATATTGTGGCATTTGTTTTGAAGGACCATTTGCACTTGTAAATGGTGAAGTTGTACAAGGTGCAACAGTAGAAGAGCTTGTTAATAATGTATATGAGTATTTGGATGAAAATCCAATGTTTTAAGGTGTTGCGAATTAGTAGCACCTTTTTCATTAGATAAAACTTTATTTCGTGGGGAAGACTAATACTGAGTATTAGTCTTCCCCAATCGAAAATAGTAGGATAAATAAAAAAAGGCCCTTTTTAGAAGGGCTTTTTTCTTACACAAATTGTGTAAGAGTGGCTCATCGCCAAACGTTGTCAAATATGAGAAACGGGGGACATTCATATTGTGTTCTAAAAGCATGCATTTTATACTTAACATAACAAATTATTTTTGGAGTGAATATAAATGAGCCAATTTTCTTTTACAAAAATGCATGGTCTTGGCAATAGTTATATATATGTAAATATGTTTGAAGAGCAAATTCCTGAAGAAGATTTAGCCCTTGTGGCCGAAAAGGTTTCAAATATTAATACTGGTATTGGAGCAGACGGGATGATTTTAATTTGCCCTTCAGACGTAGCTCTGGTGAAGATGCGTATGTTTAATAATGATGGTTCTGAAGGAAAGAGCTGTGGTAACGGTTTACGCTGCGTAGCGAAATATGCGTATGAGCATAAACTAGTAGAAGAAACAGTTTTCACAATTGAAACGTTAGCTGGTATTGTAACGGCTGAAGTAACAGTAGAAGATGGTGTCGTGACATTAGCAAAAATCGATATGGGAGCACCTCGTCTAACACGTGCAGAAATACCGATGCTTGGTGAAGGTGAAACACCATTTATTCGTGAAAACTTCTTATACAATAATCATCGTTATGCATTTACAGCTGTTTCAATGGGAAATCCGCATGCGGTTATTTTTGTTGATGATGTAGAAAAAGCACCTCTTACAACACTTGGACCAGTTCTCGAGACACATGAAATGTTCCCAGAGCGAGTAAATGTTGAGTTTATCGAAATTTTGAATAATGACGAGATGAACTTCCGCGTTTGGGAACGTGGATCTGGTGTAACGCAAGCTTGCGGAACAGGAGCGTGCGCTGCAGTTGTAGCTGCTATTTTAAATGGAAAGATGGAACGTGGTAAGGAAATTACAGTCCATTTAGCTGGCGGCGATTTAATGATTGCGTGGACTGAAGAAGGAAACGTGTTGATGAAAGGACCTGCGGAAGTAATTTGCCGCGGAGTGTATGAGTACAAGATAGAAGCGTAAAGATGTATAATGAACTAAGAACAGAAAGGAAGGTGTATTTCATGATTGAAGTAACAGAACAAGCAGCTTTTCAAATTAAAGATATGTTAAAAGATGCTGAAGATGGAGAGAAGTATGTGCGCCTTGCTGTACACGGCGGCGGATGTAGCGGTCTTTCTTACGGCTTAGGATTTGAAGTAGAACCAAAAGAAGACGACACAGTGCTTGAGTTTTTCGGTGTTGAATTTGTTATCGATACAGAAAGTGCTCCAATTGTTAAAGGAGTAAAAATTGACTATAAACAATCTATGCTTGGCGGCGGATTCACAATCGACAATCCAAACGCAATCGCATCATGCGGATGTGGATCATCTTTCCGTACAGCATCGAATGCTGGTAAGCCAGAAGAGTGCTAAGTTTTTAGCAGAAATAGAGAAAGACCTTTTTAGCGATAGAATAAAATCGTTAGAAAGGTCTTTTCTTTTTGCGTTAAAACAGGAAATGTATGTAAAGTTAATCTAGATATTAATTTAAATGTTATTATATATGGTATATATGATTAATGCTGTGAATTCGAGATTCATATTGTTCATTTTAAGATAAGATTATGTAGAAAAAATGTAAATTATTAGCAAAAATATACTATTTATTAGTTATATTTAATGTTAATATTTGTAACGAAGATGATTGGCGAGGGCTGATTAAAGTTTCACTTTATACAAAAAAGGTGCATGAGCGAGAAGGCTATAGCAAATTGTATAGAACTGAATAGTTCCGTATTAATTAAAATACGTTGATTATTAGATATAAAAAACACCGGGGGGATTAGAGTGAAGTCATTTAAGAGAGTACTTATAGTAGGGATGGCGTTGACTACAGTATCGATTTTGGGAGCTTGTTCTAGCGATACAGACGTATTAACAAAAGCAGGAGCAAAGCAACCAGCGAAGGCGGAAGGTGAAGTACTAAAAGATCAGAAGAAAACACCTATGACTACGAGCAAACGTGAAAGTATTAAAAATGAGGATGCACCATCATCACAAAAGCGTTATATTTCTCATGATGAATCTCAAAAGATTGAGGAAGGGATGACGTATACGGATATTCTTAATACGATTGACTATGGTGGTGAGAACATAAAACATTATAATAACCATGAAAAACGCGTATTTTATACTGAAAAAGATACGGATGGTACATATGAAATTATGGTTGAATTAAATACATATGGTTACGTTGTAAACATTGAACGTACTGCTATAAAGGATGAAGATAAAGATACAGATAAAGAGAATCAGGTATTTACGAAACGTAGTGAAGGGCCTGTAAAGGAATATGAAGAAAAAAACGATCGTGTACCGTGGTATAAAGATGTAAATAACAATTCGGCAGCAGTAAGTTACAATCATTATTTGAAAATCAAAAAAGGTATGCCCGCGAATCAGGTAAAAGCTGCAATTGGACAGCCACATGTGATTGAGAAATATAAATCTTATTCAGTATATGACTATACTGGTTATGGTGGAGAAGGATCATTACGTGTAATCTTTGAACCGAATGGAACTGTTACGGATGTAGTGGAAGACGGTTTACCACGATAATAAATTAGTTACGGGAAGAATTGTAGTAAAGTTGTCTTTGATTTTATAAAGTTTTTGGGAGCATCTCCGAATATAGGTGAAAAAATAATTCTCTTAGCCATGTTAACTACAGTATTAGTATTTACCGAAGTTTCTTCCAAATTCAATAGCGTTATCGTGGATGTTGTTGTCGTATTATCTTTGTTGATATATACCGCAGTAGGGCAGAAATTGTAACTGGACGCGGAGGAGTAGCAGCTTCCTTTTAAAAGAAGGAGGAAAATATGATGGAGGATATTCTTGAATTTATAGGGAGATACGTAATTAAACATATTATTAGTTTAGTGAGATATCTTGTAATAGAGATTATAATTGAGGGCATAATAGAAGGCGTAATAAACGGTATAAGGAAATTACGTGATAAGTGGCGAAATTGGCGTGAAAGACGTTATTGGCGGTAGTGTAGCTGATGAGCGTGAGAAACAAAAACGTTATACAGAAGCTTAATGGAATGACAATTTCTAAAGTGAAGAAATAATTATTATCTTACAAAAGTGTAATGTTCATGTCATGTTTTTGAATTTCTTCTTTAAGCTCCGGGCTTTAAGATAAGAATATAAGAAAAAACATATGAGGTGAAGGAAATGAAAAGATACATTGCACTATTTAGTATTTTAGTTGTATTTGCAAGTTTGTTAGTTGGTTGTGATTTAAACCGTATGGGTAAAGATGAGTATTATGTTCAAATTACAGTAGATGGAAAAGAATTTGATAGTAAAGCTAGTAATGGGCAGAAATTTAAAGATTATGAATATAAGCTGACTGGCTTTGATAAAGACGGTAAAGAGAAAGAATTAGAATTCATAGCTCAAAAAAATCTTCGTAAAGAAGCATTCCTACGCGTATACCACTCAGATAAAAAAGGTGTAACAGCTTGGGAAGAAGTGAAAAAAGACGAGCTTCCAGCGAAAGTGAAAGAAAAACTAAGTGTGAAATAAGACAGATAAAAAGGAATTGACGAACAGGGTCAATTCCTTTTTTTGTTTTCAAATTCTTCTTCTGAAATGACTTTAAATCCGTGTCTTTTAAATAAAGCAGTTGTCACTCCAAAACCAGTTTGCTTATTACCGTTAAATTCTCCAGTGTAAATCGTAGAACTACCACAAGATGGGCTGCGTTCTTTTAAAATAATATATTCTGGGTGTAAATCTTTAATTTGTTCTAATGCTTTATAAGCACCATTTACGAAAGCTGCTGTGACATCTTCACCATTTTTTGTTATCACTTTCGCTTTTCCGTCTAAAACGTCGTCGCCATTCCCGCCAATAATTTCAGCGGAAGGACGAGGTGTTGGTAGTCCTCCTAATACTTCAGGGCAAATGAGGACTGTATCTTCTTTTTGCAGAAGCTCCTCTATTTTTGAAACGAGATTGTCATTCCCGTCATAACGGCAAGCAATCCCACCTAAACAAGCGCTAATTACGATCATATTTTCATCTCCATTAAAAAATATTAACTATCACGCCAATTTCGCTTCCTGCCTCTTACTTATAAATGAGGTGATATAAATGGGAAGCTTATATAATTTAATGAAACCATATAGTGAATTTCGAAGTAAAGAAGAGTTTAATACATATCAAAAACAAGTTTTGAAGTGCTACCGATTTCAATTGAATAAAACTGATTCTATCATTATTCATTTTTTAGGAAAATATGCGGTGAATGAGAAACAAAAAACAGTAGGGGTTGCTTGTCCATTAATGGGGACGATTGCGACGAATGTTGGAAAGAGTATTCGTACAGTACGCCGTTCAATTGCAAAGTTAGAGGAACTAGGAATTATAAAGCGTGTTGCAACAAAAGAAAGGCATAAACGTGGCGGGTATAGTGCGAACTTATATGTATTTCTTACATCTGCGATTGACCGTATGAAAATGTCCGCTTGTAAAACTGAGGATAATGCAACTGGCTGTAGTAAAAATGAGCAAAAAATTGCTGGGGAAACAATTCTTTCTAAAAACATTTCACAAATAAAAGAGAAAAGAAAAGGAACGTATGAGCTTGATGAGACGTATTGCCGTCATGATATACCGAAGCCTTTTATATACGCACTGGTGCCGATGACGAGTAATCCGAAGAAAATTAATATATTTTGGAGTAAGGTCGAGCTTGCGTATAAAAAGAGTGGGTTACTAGAACAAGGTGTTTTACTGGAGCAAATATTAGCTGACGAAGAAGTGTATGGAAATTTAATTTGGCGCGTGAAAAGTGTTGTAAGAGCATATAAATATGGGGAAATTCGTAAAGACATTGGGGCACTTTTATACAGTACAGTGCGAGATTTATTTTTAGAGGTTGGATTAGAATGGGGAGCAGCATTAAGGAGAAGTAAGGGAATATCACTATTTGATCCATTCAAAAAAGAGCCATGCGTATAATACATGACTCTAAGTGGCTAATCGAACTTCCTTACAACTGGAACACGAATCGCTACAAATAGTACGAAGACGATAACAGCTATTGCACCACTTTTCATAACGGTTACGATTGGAATTCCCATTGCAAGTGCAAGTGATGTGAATGCATAAGAGAGCGGGATAAAGCCCATTGATGATAGCATAAGTAAACTCATTACGCGTCCCATCATTTCTTCTTTTACTGTCGATTGAATCATTGCCATAAGCGGTACAATCGCCATTGCGATTGTAATACCATAAAACATGCCGGCTAATAGTGCTTGCCAAAGTACGGTACTAAAGTTGATAGCTAAGAAGAATATACCAGACAATAGCATCATGATAATACAAAATAGACCGCGTCTACGATTAATATTTTTTAAACCGACAATGACAGCACCGATTGCCATTCCGCCACCTACAGATGCTTCTAAGTAACTAAAATGGAGCGAATCACCATGCAGAACGTTTTTAACAAAAAGCGGGAAACCAACTTGCATCGGGCCGATTAAAAATAAGTTTAAAAAAGCGCTACAAATAAGGAAAGTTGAAAGGAATGGCGATTCCTTTACATATAAGATTCCTTCTTTAATGGAAGTGAACATACCTTTATCTGTATCTTTTTGTTCTGGCATCGTAAATTGTATTTTTTGAACGAGTATGGCAGCGACAATCAGTAATAAAATCGTAATGGAAAAGATTGTCTCATAGTTCGTAAATTTAATGAGAATACCACCAAGTACAGGGCCTAAGATGACCGATGCTTGGTTCGTCATTTGTGTAAGCGAATTTGCTTGTGTTAACCGGCTTTTTTCTACCAATTCCGGTAAGATAGATCCATCTGCTGACCAGAAGAAAGCATCAGCAAGTCCAAAGAATAAAGCGAATAAAGCAAATGTATATAGTGTTACATCACCGACAATGAACCATGTGAGAATGGTTGAGACAAGAATCGCTCGAATGATATTGGAGTAAAACATAATGTTTTTTTTCGGGAATTTATCAGCTACAGCGCCGCCGACAATCATAAAAATAAGCCTTGGAACACTAAGAGCTACGAAAACAACACCGAGTGAAGCTTCAAGGTTTAATGTTTTTGCTATGTACCACGTTTGTGAAAAAGTAAAAAAGGCTAAAGCAAAGCTTGAAAAAAGAGTAGCTGCCCAAAGAAAAAGGAAATTCGTATTTTTTAATAACGGTTTTCCGCTTCCTTCTAAAGCAGTTTTATTTTGTTGTAGTTCCTCCATATTGCTTCCTTTCTATGTGACGAATTTAAACTAAAAAACTTATTAACAATCGTTTTATACAGTTTCTAATATTTCTATACTGCACTTTCTCATTGTAGACAATAATAATGAATTTGCCCAGTAGCTATTTAACGACAAAAAAAGATGCCGAATGGGCATCTTTTTTTAGGCTAACGCAATATAAATATCCAATTGAACGTTGTTTGGATCTAACGCTCTTTCATCGTAAAGCTCAAAGTCTGTTGTGAAGGCACGTTTATTTTCTTTCGACCATTTCCAAATATATTCCCAAGCTTCACAAACGACTTCAGCAACTGGTCCTTTTCTTGTTGTAAATACCGCATATGTAGCGGCAGGTATTGTTAAAGTTGTCATATTTTCAGGAACGTCTTCTAATGAAGAAACAGGCATACCGATTGTAAATTGATATGTACCGGTTTCATCTGATTCGTAGTTTGAGTAGAAAGCGAATGTTTCTTTCGTTTGTTGATTTGGGATGTGATGCATCATTTGTTCTTGAAAGTATCGGTTCCAAAGTTGTGGAATGTTTCCTTCAGTAGATGCCTCTGTTTCATTAGTCGTCGTAACCGAAACGCCGATTGCGTGGAAAGCTTCTTTTTTTACGATAATAGGTTCGTGTAGCATAAAAAATTCCTCCTTTTTTTAAAAAAAGAACATTTGTTCTTGTTTTAA
>NZ_JBNLYC010000184.1:0-7417 GCF_050172015.1 Bacillus sp. GMa5/1
TTTACATAGGAATGAGTGGAGGATGAAGAACCCCCCACTCATTAACATTACACTTTCTATTATGTATTAAGCCATCGTTACCTTTTTACAATTATTTATTCTTACGACTTGCCTTGGTTCTATATGAGATAAGTCCTCGCTATTACTTATATCAACTACAATTGTATTCGTTAGTATGTTAATAATGGAACCAACTAATTTTGTAGCATGATCGTGTCGATAAGAAAATTGAACGAAATCTCCCTTTTTAAAGTTGTGCTCTTCCATAGATAGATCCCCCTAAAAATAATGTTTATACATTATACATACGCAAAATTATAAGTTTTAAACATTTATTAGTACGATTTAAGTGTTAAGCCGAGAAAGGTGTAGAAAATTTATTTATAATGAAAATAAAAAAATATGTTTAAAACTAATTTTTATGGGTAATTAAATAGTAAAAGTTCGAGATAAGGGGGCGGAAATGATGAATTTGGCAATAAATATTTTGCAAAATGATGTAGGTTATACGGTACAACTTAATGGTGAGATTGATGCGTATACGGCATCAGATTTAAAAAATAAGGTAATGCCTATTACAAGCGAAAAAGAGGTTCATATTGTAGTAGATTTTCATAACGTAGATTATATGGATAGTACAGGCTTAGGAGTTTTTATAGCTTTATTAAAAGCAGTTAAGAAAAATGATGGGAAGCTAGAGTTTACTGGTGTGTCTAAAAGGCTAAAAAGATTATTTGATATTACAGGGCTAACAGAAATATTAAATTTGAATTCCGATTTTGAAAAAGTAGAAAGAAGGTGACTAGGGATGATGGAGAGATTTGAAAAGATAGAAATGAAAATTCCTGCAAAAGCAGAATATGTGGCTATTATTCGTTTAACAATGGCTGGTGTTGCGAATCGAATGGGCTTTGCTTATGACGATATAGAAGATATGAAAATTGCTATTAGTGAAGCATGTACAAACATTGTACAACATGCATATAAAGAAGACGTTGGAGAAATTACAATTGTCTTTGGCTTATATGAAGATCGATTAGAAATTATGGCTGCGGATAATGGAGTTAGCTTTGATTTTAATAGCTTAAAAAGTAAAGTTGGTCCGTATGATATTAATAAACCAGTAGAACATTTGCCAGAAAATGGTTTGGGTTTATATTTAATCAATACGTTAATGGATGATATACAAATTATGCATGATGAGGGCATGACAGTTTTAATGACAAAATATATACAAAGAGAGCAGGTGGAGAATGATGGAAATCCAATCTCAACCTACAAATCTTACTAAAGAAGACGTTATTAAACTAATTGCAGACTTCCAACAAAACCAATGTGATGAAGCACAGGAAAGATTGGTTAATCACTATAAAAATCTTGTATACTCCATTGCATATCGCTATTCAAAAGGTGGGCCGATGCATGAAGATATTATACAAGTAGGAATGTTAGGGCTCTTAGGTGCAATAAGAAGGTATGATTATTCGATAGGGAATACTTTTGAGCCGTTTGCAATACCTACAATAGTAGGCGAAATAAAGAAATATTTACGTGATAAAACTTGGGGTATTCACGTTCCAAGGCGAATTAAAGATTTAGGCGGGAAGATTAAACTTGCGATAGAGGAGCTAACAGATCGTTTCCAGCGTTCACCGAAGATTATAGAGATTGCAGATCATTTAGGACTATCCGAAGAGGAAGTGCTAGAAATTATGGATGCGAAAAATAATTATCGCGTATCTTCCTTAGATGATGTAGTTGAAAATTCATCTGATGGCAGTTCGGTAGCGAGGATTGAATCTGTAGGTGAAGTAGAGCAAGGATATGAAGAGACAGAAAGGCGTCTCGTTTTAAAGGATATTTTCAACGTATTAAATGACACAGAAAAGAGTGTTATTCATTATATATTTGGAGAAAATTTAAATCAAAAAGATACAGGGGAACGGTTAGGTATTTCACAAATGCACGTTTCTCGTATTAAAAGACAAGCGATAAGTAAATTGAAGCAAGCAGCATTTTTAGATACATAAAAATTTAAAATCATTATGTTTAAAACATGAGAAAAGGGGTAGTTATTAAATATAGGAGGAGATATAAAAATGTCACACGATGTGAAAGAACTAATCGAAGGATTGAATGAAGATTTAGCAGGAGAATACTCAGCAATTATTATGTATAACCATAATGCAGCTACAGTTTCTGGTATATATAGACAAGTGTTAAAACCTTTCTTTGAATCTGAAATTAGTGATGAACAAGGACATGCCCTATATTTAGCGGAGAAAATTAAGACGTTAGGTGGTACACCTACTACAATCCCTTTACCAGTGAAACAAGTAGAAGATGTTAGAGAAATGTTAGAGTCGGCTAGACAATCAGAATATGAGACAATTAAGCGTTATGAAACGAGAAAAGAACAGGCAGCGAAATTAAATATGACAGAGTTAGTTGTAAAGTTAGAAGATATGATTGCAGATGAAACAAATCATATGGAAGAATTAGATCGTCTTTTAAATGACAAAGCAATGGTATTAAATTAATAGTGGAAATTTATAGAATGAAAGAACAAACTCTCATTTCTGGGGGTTTGTTCTTTTGCTGTATAAAAATTATGTTAGAGTAGGAAATTTTCATTTTGTAACTGAGTATGCAATACTAGAAAAATAGAAAATGATAATAGATTTACATTTTAAATAAGAAAAGGGGAAATAATTTGTGTCCATTTTAATTGTCGATGATAATCCGGTTAACATCTTTGTAATTGAAAAAATTTTAAAACAAGCCGGATATCAGGATCTTGTATCGCTGAATTCTGCACAAGAGCTTTTCGAATACATTCAATTTGGAGAAGATTCTTCCAGGTATAATGAAATTGATTTAATCTTATTAGATATTATGATGCCTGAAATTGATGGACTTGAAGTTTGTAGGCGATTACAAAAAGAGGAGAAGTTTAAAGATATTCCTATTATTTTTGTTACAGCTTTAGAGGATGCCAATAAATTGGCCGAAGCTCTTGATATGGGGGCAATGGATTATATTACGAAACCTATAAATAAAGTTGAACTATTAGCACGTATGCGTGTAGCGTTACGCTTGAAATCGGAATTAAATTGGCATAAAGAACAAGAAGAAAATCTTCGGAATGAATTAGATTTAGCTACGCAAGTACAAAGAAACTTATTAAGTAGCCCATTAAGAGAAGATTATATAAAAATTGAAGCAAGTTACTTACCTTCATTTAAATTAGCTGGAGATATGTATTATTGGTATAAAATCGATGAAAACCGCTACGGTATTATATTATTAGACGTGATGGGACATGGTATATCTGCTTCATTAGTTTGTATGTTTATTTCGTCTGTATTACGTGAAACGATTAAATCTTTAATCGATCCAGAACTTGTCATTAAAGACTTAAATAAATATATGACTCTTTTACATAATGAGAATGACGATATTCCATATTATTTTACAGCGATATATTTAGTAGTAGATACAGAAAAGAGAACGATTGAATATGTAAATGCAGGGCATCCTTCTGGATACGTTTTAGTTGATGAAACAAATATGGTTGAACTAAATCGCGGGAGTTGTGCGGTAGGATTTTTTGATGAAATAAAAGTTAAAAAGACAGTTATACCTTTTGAGAAGAACGCTCAAATCGTATTGTTTACAGATGGTGTTCTTGAAGCAATTGCAAATGATGAATTTGAGGCTGAAGAGAAATTACGTACTTTTACAGAAAGAAAATGGGGAGATTTAGAAGGCGAGATAGAAGGGTTTTACAAGGAAGAACAAAAGAAAGCGCAATCAGATGATATGTGTCTAATTATGATACAAACGAATGCGAAATAAAAAGCGTATGAAATCCAAACAGAGGATTTCATACGCTTTTTATTGTATTTTTTGATAAATTTGTTCGCTAGGATTAAATTGGGTATAATGCGGCATTATATTTGAAAAACGAAGAGTTTCTTTATTTCCTAAACATAGAAAACCATTGTGACCTAGGCTTTCATAAAATAGTTGCTGCACTTGATTTTGAAGTTTACTTGTAAAGTAAATTAAAACGTTACGACAAAGTATAATATGAAACTCGTTAAAAGATTGATCGGTTACTAAATTATGCTGTGCAAAAATAATGTTTTGTAAAAGTGATGGATTAAAATAAGCAAAACGATTATCTGTTGAATAATAGTTAGAAAATGCTTGTGTACCGCCAGCTTGTAAATAATTTTTCGTATAAGTTTGCATTTTATTTAACGGGAGGATAGCTTGTTTTGCTTTTTCTAACACATTTGTATTCATATCTGTTGCGTAAATAACCGACTTTTCACTTAATCCTTCTTCGTGAAGTAAGATGGACATTGATAATACTTCTTCACCAGTTGCGCATCCAGCATGCCAAATTCTAATTTCAGGTTGCTTTTTTAATTCAGGAATAACATGCTCTCTAAGCGCTTTAAAAAAGGCAGGGTTACGGAACATCTCAGTTACATTAATCGAGAAATCATTTAATAACTGTTCTAAAACCCCTTCCTCGTGAATTACTTTTTCAATTAATTTTGAAATGGTAGGGATATTAGAGAGCTGCATTCTATTACAAATTCTTCTATAAATAGATGTGCGAGCATATTGGCGAAAATCAAATCCTGATAGTTTAAATACCGCTTCCAATAGTAATTCAATTTCTAAGTTCGTGCGCTCATCCGTATCTACTGATGGATCAAAATTATAATACTTATTTTCCACTCCAACTAAACCTCACTTATTTTATTAACCATACACTCATTACCGAATAGAGTTGATGTAGATTTAATGGTTTACTTATATAATCTGAAGCGCCAGCAGATAAACATTTTTCCTTATCATTTGGCATTGCTTTAGCAGTTAATGCGATAATAGGTATTTCATTTAACCCTAAGTTCATTCGGATATTTTCCATCGTTTCATAACCGTCCATATTAGGCATCATAATATCCATTAAAATAAGGTCAATATTTGTATTACTTTTTAGTATTTCTAAACACTCTAAGCCGTTTTGGGCAGTAATAATGTTGGCATTTTGTTTTTTTAATGCGTTTTGTAACGCAAATATATTTCGATGATCATCATCGACAATTAAAATGGTTTTCTCTTGGAAGACGTTATTTGTTTCGGTAGTAACAATAGTTTCTTCAACAACTTCAGCAGGAATAACATCTTCTATCGTTGCTGCGACTTCTAAATTGGATAACTGTATATCTGGTAATCCATTTGGAAGGTTAGGAATATATACCGTGAAAGTACTACCTTCTCCTACATTACTCTCTAACGTAATCCAACCACCTAACAATCTAGCAAACTCTTTACAAATAGATAAACCTAATCCTGTACCACCATACTTCCGAATCGTTGCGCCATCTGCCTGTTGAAAGGCTTCGAAAATAAGTTGATGCTGTTCTTTAGCGATACCAATACCAGTATCTTTTACTGAAATTGTAATCCAATCTTTACTTATAGACTGCATATCATGACTTAAATTACTTGTTTCTATCGAATCGAAATGTAAAGAAACGGATCCTTTTTCTGTAAATTTAAATGCATTGGATAATAAGTTTTTAATAATTTGCTCAATCCGTTTTGCATCTGTATAAAATAGATCAGGAATCGTATCACTGTCTTCAATAGTAAATTCGACATTTTTTTGTGCAGCTATATGTAAAAAGTTTTGATGCATATTGGCTGCCATGTCACTTATGTTCGTTGCTTCAAAAATGATGTCTAGTTTGCCTGCTTCTACTTTAGATAAATCGAGTATGTCATTAATTAAAGTAAGTAAGTCTTTCCCTGATGAATGAATGACAGTTGCTAATTCAATCTCATCGTCGGATAAATTGTTATCATGATTTTCTCTTAACATTTCAGATAATAGTAAAATACTATTTAACGGTGTGCGTAATTCATGTGACATATTTGCTAGGAACTCAGATTTGTATTTTGAGCTGCGTAACAACTCGCTTGCTTTTTCTTCTAATTCTGATTTAGTAATTTGTAAGTCAGCTGTCTTCTGCTCAGCCTCTTCAGTTCTAGACTCTAATTGTTCATTCGTTGTTCGTAATTCTTCTGCTTGCATTTGTAGTTCTTCCGCTTGCGTTTGCAATTCTTCTGATTGAACTTGTAACTCTTCTGTCATTGCTTGTGATTCATGTAAAAGAGTTTGAATTCGCATACGTCCCATAATGCTATGGATTGTTAAACCTAGATTATCAACGGTTTGTTGAATTAAATCTTGATGTAAATCTGAAATCTCAGTTACACTTACTAACTCCATTACTGCGATTACTTCATCCTCAAATAAGATAGGGATGATTAATAGATTTTTAGGACGTATTTCTAATACTCCGCTAGTGACATAACGAAACTCTTCGGGTATATCCCTGAGAATAAAACTTTTCTTTTCTAAGGCAGACTGTCCAATGAAACCTTCACCCATTTGAATGGATTGTTTCCCAATATCAGCACCTTGATCGGCGAAAGAAGCTTTTTTCACATAGTAGACAGTTTCTTCATATTCTTCACGTACATAAAATGCACCGCAAGAAGTTTGCGTTTTTTGTATAATTCCACTAAGAATTTTTTTACCTAACATCTCAATAGAAGATACACCTTGATACATTAAAATTAATTCTGCAAGCTCCGTTTGTAACCACTCTCTTTTCGATATTTCGTCTAGTAGGTGATTCGTTGTATGAGCAAGATCTTTTATTTCATCACGTGTGTTTACATGAATTCTTTCCGTGATTTTTTCTTTAGAAGAAATGGATTTAATAGCTTGAATTACATTTTTAATCGTTTTTGTAATGGAATTCGAAATATAGAGTGAAATGATAATAGAAATACAAGAAAGTAAGAACAATAAACTGTATAACCAAATCTCTAATTTATTATTTTCAGTATCTAATTGTGCTGCTCTTTTTTTTGTTAATTGCTCCTCAGTGCTACGGAAGTTAGTTACCTGTGACTGTAATGACTGAATTTGAGTCGTGTCGATTGTTTGTACATTATTACTATTATGATTTGCAATTAACGGGTGAATCTCTTTATTTATCCAACTAATAATATTTTCGTTAATCTGTTTTAATTTTTCTTGCTGAGATGGGTTATCCTCTAATAATGAGAAAAGATCTTGATAATGCTTTTCGTAATCCTTTTCCGCAGAATTAAGAGATTGTACGTAATTTGGATTATTAGAAATGATAAACCCTTTCGCTTTATTTTCAATTGTTAGTAAATCTTTCTCCACTTGATTTGTTAAATTGAGAACTTTAAAATCGTGATCAATAATAAAATTACGAGATTTTTGTAAATTAGAAATCTCATTGTTCAACATAATGAAAGAAACAAGTAAGAACAAAATGATAACTAAATAACC
>NZ_JBNLYC010000185.1:0-7331 GCF_050172015.1 Bacillus sp. GMa5/1
ATTATATACATTTTCTTTAATACTTAATGATTTGAAGGCTGCTAAAGAAAGTTCAAACGATACTGATAAAAGATGTAGAACTCATTTTGAAAGACATCGCTTTTTAATAAGATTAGAACTTGAAACCATACCTTATATAGGAGGAATACGAAATGATGAAAAAAATCCCTCATAAACTACTCGCTGTATCAGCGTTTTTAACTATAGCAACTACTTATGCAGTCATACCACTAGAAACTTTTGCAAGTGAAATTGAACAAACGAACACTGAAAATATGTCTCTTTCAGCAAATGAAGAACAGATGAAAAAAGCTTTGCAAGATGCTGGTTTATTTGCAAAAGCTATGAATGAATATTCTTATTTGCTAATTAATAATCCAGATGTGAGTTTTGAAGGAATAACTATTAATGGAAATGCAGATTTACCTAGTAAAATTGTACAAGATCAAAAGAATGCAAGAGCACATGCTGTTACATGGAATACACAAGTAAAAAAACAGCTTTTTGATACATTGACAGGCATTATAGAATACGATACAAAATTTGAAAATTATTATGAAACATTAGTAGAGGGGATCAATACTGGAAATGGAGATACTTTAAAAAAAGGGATTACAGATTTACAGGGAGGAATTCAACAAAATCAAAAGTCTGCAAAAGCATTAAAAGAAGAATTAATTCAATTAAAAAATGCTATTGGAGAAGATGTTAGAACATTTGGAAGTCATAAAGAGACATTGCAATCGATTTTAAAAAACCAAGGTGCTGATGTGGAGGCTGACCAAAAGCGTCTAGAGGACCTTTTAGGACAAGTAAAATATCAGAAAGACATAGAATCTAAGGGCTTAGACATGGTGAAAATCCCCTTTATTCCAACCTTGATTGCTGGTGGCATAATGATAGGTGATGCAAGAGGTAAGTTAGGTTGGCTAGAACCTGAATTAGCAAAATTGCGTCAGACTGTAGATTATAAAATAACATTGAATCGTGTAGTTGGAGTTGCATTTCATAATATTAGTGATATGCATAGTATGCTTGATAGTGCTATCACTGCTCTTACTTATATGTCTACGCAATGGGAGGATTTAGATTCTCAATATTCGGGTGTACTGGGACATATTGATAAAGCTGATCAAAAAGCTGATCAAAATAAATATAAATTCTTAACCCCTAGCTTGAATGCAGCGAAAAACAGTTGGAAAACATTAAAAACAGATGTTGTCACTTTGCAAGAAGGGATAAAAATTGCAGAGAAAAAAGAACAGGATTTTTTGAATCAGCTTCGTCCATCAAACGTTTTCTACTTTTATAAAAAAATTCATAACGCATACACTTTTGAAATAAAGACTGGAACAAATGCGCCAAATGCGTCTTATAAAGTTATGAATTTAACTAAAAACACTGTTCATAATATGTGGAGTGGAGGGGCTAATACTAACATGTGGGCTGATTGGCTTTCATTCAATCCAAATGATGAATTTGCGGTAGTAGCAGTAGTGGATGGTAAAGAATATGTTGTGTATAAAGACAAAGTCCAAAATATAATGAACTGAATCTGAAAGTAACGAAGTAATTGGAGCTGGAGAATAAACTAGACACCAAGTTAATTGAAAAATTGCAATGGCATATATCTCCTTATATCCTAGAATAATTTGCTCAAGAAAAAGAATTTGTTCAGCGAAAAAGTAAATATTGAACCAAGGAGTTAGTTGTCTTATGTGTATGGTTTTACCGAAAGGTTTCAAGTACATTACTCATACAATTATGTAGTTATCCTGAAGCATCTACAGGTGTTCTTATCGACCTTGAAGAACTACTTAGCTTCCTAAGTTGAGTGATTTTATGCAAAATTAAGTAAACGTTTTTGTACATAGATTAGTTGACATTTATATAGTTTTTTTCCATTTTTAAAGATAGTTTTGTTTTTTATGTTATTTTTCAAAAATTACTGCTGAAATTTCTATATTCATCACTCAGCATATAATCATTGTTTGATGAAATGACATACCACGTCCCTTAGAGTTTCAGACATATTACGATAAATTAAAGAAAAAAGATAATAGTAGTCAACGGTTACTATTATCTTTTTTGAACTATTTTTCATTAAAATATCTCATCTGCTGTGCCCCTTATTTACTTTTCTAGATTTTATCCTAGTTTAAAATTTATGCATTTGAACTGTTTATACAATTTGTAGGATTTTTAGCTTTTTTGTCGAATACACTTAATGCAAGGAGGGACATTACATGATTATTAAAGATTATTTCATCAACCTTTCTATTTTTTCTTTATTAGTTAGCGCAGCAATATTTATTCAAGTGTTTACAATTAATTCTAGTCGATATTTTGAAAAGCTCTATGGAGGGATTATTGCAGTTACGTTAATGTTCTTTTCTTTTCCATACATGGGATTTTCCTACGATCTTCGAGTTGTTCCTCTTATTCTATCTTTTATTTACTTTGGTCGTATTGCTGGTTGGATTACGTTAATTAGCATAATTGTAATGCGTATCTTTTACACAGGAGGGTACTGGGAACCTCCTGTGATTGCTTATTTAGGTATGGGGATTCTATTTTCTACCTTTAAAACTTATTTTAAAAAACTACATCCTTTTAAAAGTGCATCGTTATATTTTTCTGTTTTTATTGGAATAAAGTGGTTAGTTGGCGTATTATTTAATACTACATTACTTTACACAGGAGGCTTATTATATATAGCGTTAGGACTTTTAATTGGGCTATTTCTTATGGAAGCCTACCAGAGATTGTATTATTTAACACAGGACTTATCTAAAATGAATCGAGAATTAAAAAAATCGAAGCAAGAACTTGCAGATACCGTACATGAGCTTCAAGGAGGAATTTTTAAATTTAAAAAAGTGGGTAAGCACTTTATACACACTTTATGTGATGGACAGTTTTATTATCAAAACGGATTTTATTCTGAACAGGTGGTAGGAAAAAGCTTACGTACTATTGATGCTTCTATTGTTCCTCCACATTTAGTTCCACAATTGATGAAGTACTATCTTCAGGCATGGGAAGGAAAAGAAATTATATTTGAATTACCTTGGCCAAATGATAAAACTATTATTCTTATTGCGCTTAGGCCGATTAAACGAAATGGACAAGTTATTGAAGTTGTTGGTTCTACAGTTGATATAACCGAAAGGAAAAAGGTAGAATCAGAATTAAGCGCTACCAAAGAATTATTGGAATCATTTATAAAGCACAATCTAGATGCTATTACCATTTCTGATCGAGAAGGGCATATTTTACAAGCGAATAAAGCTTATGAAAAGATATTTGGGTGGTCATCACAAGAAATCATAGGTAAGAGATTACCTTGTGTACCAGATTTTTTAATGGAAGAATCGATTAAAAATATTCAGAAAATTCTAACAGGTGAATCTGTGGTTACTAGATTAGAAACTGTTAGACAAAGGAGCGATGGGAGTCTTCTTGATGTCAGTCTGACAGTTTCTCCTATACTAGATGTAAGAGGAAATGTGATAGCTTTATCAGCAATATGTAGAGACATCTCTGAAAGAAAACAAGCAGAAAGAGAACGACATCGATTACACCAGCAATTAAGAGATAGTGAAATGAAGTACCGTGCACTAATTGAACAAGCAACTGATGCGGTATATGTAGTAGAGCTGAATGAAGATAATGCTCCAAGTCGATTTATTGAGGTAAACCCTGTTGGGTGTAGAAGATTTGGATATAGTAGAGAAGAGTTGCTCTCATTATCATTTTCAAATGTAGTACCACAAGATTCTCAAATAATCGTAAGGTTATTAGAAAAAATTAAAAAGGGACAAACTTCCTTCACTTTGCAAGATGAATATGTTTTTCCAACAGGAAAAGTAATAACAACTGAGTTTAGTGTTCGTGTTTTTAACTTAAATGGTAAAAAAGTTTTCCTAAGTATTTCTCGTGATATCACTGAACGGCTAAAAACAGAAGAATTATTACGAAAATCTGAAAAACTTGCTGTTGTAGGACAATTAGCGACTGTAATGGCTCATGAGATTAATAATCCATTAACTGCAATGAAAGGGTTCATGCAATTACTAAAATCAACGGAAAATGAAAATAATCAAGGTTATATAAATATAGTATCATCAGAGATTGAGCGTATAGAGAGTATTACAACTGAATTTATGGCGGTAGCCAAACCACAGGTGGTAAAAATAAAACCTAATGATATTAGTGTGCTAATGGATCAAGTTTTAATGCTACTACAACCTCAAGCAATGATGAATAATATAAAAATTAGAATCGATCTTAACCCTGGTATTCCATTGATTTCATGTGAAGGAAATCAATTAAAGCAAGTATTTGTTAATATATTAAAAAATGCAATTGAATCTATGCCGATGGGAGGAGAAATTCTCATTCAATTAAATATACTTGATAATAATCAATTAAGTATTCGTTTTATCGATCAAGGGTGTGGGATTCCAAAAGAACGTATACCATACCTTGGAGAACCTTTTTATAGTATTAAAGAAGAGGGGATTGGCTTAGGGTTAATGATCTGTTATAAAATCATTGAAACACATCAGGGAAAGGTATTTATTGAGAGTGAAGTGAATAAGGGAACTACAGTTGAAGTCACTCTCCCTATTTGTACACTTCAAAATTAATACACTCTTTTACTGAAATTTTATAAATTTGTGAGCAGTTAGCTTTGGCTAGCTGCTTTTTTGCATATATTGTAATGGATTCTTCATATTACGGCTTTTTGATGTTTCATATATGGATTTTGTAGCTTTTAAGAACTCTGTAAGTGTTTTGTAATATTTACGAGAGACTTTTTTAACAGTTATGAGAGAGAAAAGAAAGATTTGTTATATATGATGAAATTAATCTTACTAGTAGGTGTTCTAATTGACCTAGAAACCAAGGAGGAAAAATAACAATGAAACAATTGAAGCCAGCAATTAGTGTATTAGGTAGTGTATCGATGGCACTGACTCTAGTATCTCCTGCTTTAGCAGATGTAAAACAACCGAATCCAGGAGGTACAGTTGAAATATTTAAAGAAAATGCAAATGCAAAAAAAGAAGATAAGAATTTCACGCTCGGATTTGATGGGGAGATAGGTTCGCTCATTACACAAAACATTGAAATGGCAAACAATGATTGGGACAAAGATGGTATTTCTAACGACTTAGAGATTAATGGTTATAAAATTGAATTCAATTCACAAACTGGAAAAAATGAAGCGAAAGCATGGGATCCTGAGAAGGATAAAGGGAAACCAAAATTTATATCGAATCCTATGAATGCAAATACGGATGGTGATCCTTTTACTGATATGTATGAGGTTGAGAATTATAACAACGATTCTGATACTAATTTCAATCCGATAGTTGCCAACATACCGAATTTGCAAATTGGTGTCAAACGAATTGAGGTAATTCCTATTGCAACCATTACGGATAATAATGGCGGATCAGTTAGCAGAGGGTGGGAAAAAAGTGTATCTACACAACATTCATTTAATGTAGGTTTAAGTGGTTCAGGTGGTGTAGAAGGCTCAGCAGCCGGCCCTGTTCCTTCCGGAAGTGTTTCAGCAAATGTGGGATATGGATATTCAAAAACAACTACGGAAACGGAGAGTTATACAAATAATTTTGATTGGTCTACGGCAACAACTGTGGATACAGCGAACGCAGCAAAATTACGGGTACATTTGGAATATAAGAATGTAGGAACAGCATCCGCTGAAAATGTTTCGCCACATTTTAATATTCGTTTAGGAAACAAAATTATTAATACTGTAAAGGCAACACAAGATCGTTATAAAGCAAACTATTTAAGTACAGAAAAAGGTGGACGGAATAAAACAGAAGTAGTAATTGACAGTTTAGAAGGACAAGCAGATGCAAATATTGTCTTATCTTTGGATGAATTAAAAGCTGTTGAACAAGGGGAACTTCTTTCGATTGAAGTTTTACCTACAAGTACAATGGATTTATCTATTGAAAAAGGTGAAGAAATTATGCATTTGGGGGATTCAGGGAGATATGAGTCTAGAGTGAATGCAGCTACTGAACAATTAGAAACAGATATAGGAAATATACCAAAGTTTAGGATATATACTCCTAAAGACAAATCCCTTGCTGATAAGCCAGTTTTATCCTATAACGAAGTTTTTCAACATGTAAATATAGATACGAAAAAAGTGAATCATATTGTAAACAAGGCTAAAAGTACTAATAACGTATCAGTGGTTTCAGCTAATAATGGAACTGATGCATTAAACGATTTAAAAGCGGGACAGGGAGATGGCGGTTATTTACATAAAGATTCTGTACACGGTGCTTTTGCAAAACTACAGCAACCAACATTAGTAGAAGGTAGTTATGATTCTGTGACGCAAAAGATTAGGGCAACAGTTTTACCGGGTTTATTTGGAGTGAGTAAAGAGATTCCTACTACGTATAACAAGAAATGGAATGCTCCATCACAAACAGTAACACTAGTTAAACGTGAGAATGGATTTACATATGAGTCTAGAGAAAATATACACCCTATTAAATCTGAAATTGCTGCGCACAGAAAAGTTACATTTGAAATCAATGACGCACACAATTTAACGCCTATACAAAAGATTGATACTGAAATTAAAGCTAATAAAGAATTTGAAGATTATGTAGTAGATAATTCAGGTGAATTTGTTACAGAAGGAGTTCCTTATACTGTGGCCTCATATGGAAATACAGCTTATTGGGGAAGTCATCATGCCGGGAATAAATGGGAGTATCTTTGGTCTGAAAAATCTAGTGATGAAAAAGTGAATGTAATTATTGAAAGAGTAGGTCAACCTAAACCTGGAAAACCAATTAAAAAGGATGAAGAGGTATTAATTAAATTTCAAAATCCTATTTATTCAGATTATGCATATTTAAAACTTCAAGATAGTTATATCCATTTAGATCAAAAACAGAACGCAAGTACTTTTAAATTTAATCATGCATATCCAAAGAATTTCACTGGACACCATAAGCAATGGAACATACTATCTAATGGTAACAAGTTAAAGGTAGGATATTTAATCGATTATATGAAATATGGTAATGGAGAGAATGGGACTGATACTATAGCATGGAATCTATCAAGAGTTCAGTAATAGGTAATAGTTCTGTTGCTAAGTTTGGAAAGAGAAACGGAAATGAATTGAATCCGAAAAGTTAGATACGATAATTTAGGTTACTAATAAGGAATGAGTTCGATGTTAAATCGGACTCATTTCTTTTAATTTATATGATTTAGTAACTACTATTTTAAATACTTATCTAGTCATATAAGTAATCAAA
>NZ_JBNLYC010000186.1:0-7192 GCF_050172015.1 Bacillus sp. GMa5/1
TGTTCTATCTATCCTTTGACAAGTCTCTATTTTCTTCATATAAACATGCACACTTTTTCTCTTTTAGAAGTTCATATAAATTATTTGAAATCAAGAATCAACGGAATATTATAGGAATATTTAAAAAATAAAACATTTAATTTATTTATGGTATCATACAAAAAACATTTGTTTTCTCAATTAATCCCCCTAGTTGGATTCGTCTATATTGCACATATTTACAACATGAAAGACACTAAGAAAAAAAGGATTTTGTTGAAGGGATGAAACATTACAAAACTCTTATTTAGGACCTTATGTCATCCTCTTTTCTAGCAATATCGAGTTATCCCAAAAAACGTATATTTACTAACATAAATTACAGGTGGTGTATTGTGAAAGAAATAGTATTTGTTCAAAATAAAAAAAGACTCCTTATGAAATTCGAATTTTTAAAAAAGGATTTAGTACTTACCATTTCACTGATACTAGCAATTGTCAGCTGCTTAATACATTCGCCAAAGATCGAATATATTAACTTTGAAGTGTTAATTAGCTTATTTAATCTGATGGTAGCCATTAAGGCCTTGGAACAGCTAAAGATATTAGACAAACTTGCCGTTGCGATTTTAAATAAATGCAATAACAGCAGGTCAATATCTATTATTCTAATTTTGTTATGCTTTATTTGCTCCATGTTTGTAACAAATGATGTCGCTCTCCTCACTTTTGTACCAATAACACTTGTCATTAGTAAAAAAACACAAATGAACATGATGGATACAATCATCCTGCAGACAATTGCGGCAAACATCGGTAGTAGCTTGATGCCTATGGGAAACCCACAAAATTTATACCTATATTCTTACTATGGAATTAAGCTCATCCCATTTTTAGGTTCAATCCTGCTTTTAGCTGTACTTGGAATTAGTTTGTTATTTATATTTACTCAAAAACTTCAAAAAACAGATTTGAAAATAGAACTACCTGTTATTACCGTGAAAAATCGAAAAAAAGCTACCGTCTGGATTTTGATACTTATTACTATCATTGCATCTATTTTTGGTGTTATTAATTATTACATTGCGCTAATAGTCACACTGATAGCAGCATTTACGTTAGATAGAAACTTACTATTTAAGATTGATTACTTTCTTCTAATAACCTTTGTCTGTTTTTTTATTTTTATCGGAAACATTTCCCATTCCGATGCACTGGGGACATTTGCTCGCGCTAATTTAAGAGGAGATACTTCAGTCTTCTTTAGTTCCATATTTTTGAGTCAATTGATTAGCAATTTTCCTACTTCAATTCTTCTATCAAACTTTACTTCTGATTGGAAAGCTTTATTACTAGGAGTAAATATTGGAGGGCTTGGAACAATTATCGCATCTTTAGCCAGTGTAATCTCCTATAAGCTATTCATTCAGGCCAATGTTAAAGAGAGTAAGGCGTATTTAATTAAATTTAGCATTTACAACTTTGCATTTTTAATCATACTTACATGTATACAATACTTTATCTTTAAATTTCTAAAAATTTTTTAAAAAATTGATTCCTTTAGAAAAACCCAAATTTCTCAGCATTAAATTGAGAAATTTGGGTTTTAATATAGGTATGTTCACTATTTTGAGATGTTCCCAAAGCGAAACTCTTTTAGCTTTTACGTTATTTATTAGAATTCGGTTCATTTTTTATGCACTCAGTTATATAATAAATGACTGAATTTATAGGGTAATAACTTTCAATTAATAATAGAAAGTTATTACAATGTTATTTCATTTTTGAAGTCCTCTTCACAAAATCCTTAATGTCCCTCAAATTTTTCCCGCTAATATTATCTTTGATGGTTAAATTTAGTTCAATTTCTAATTTTGCAAATACTGCTCCTACACAATTATAGATACTTAATCCCTCTATACTCTTTCAAGCGGTAATCCATTCCGATGGAAATTACAAATGACAAAATTTATCCGTTTTTCCTACTTGCTAAATTCAGCAAGTAAAATGTTTTTAAAAACTTCTGGATTATTAAGGTTTAAACTGTTCGAATTGATAGCGAGTGTATGTTTACCTCCAAGCGTTCCACCAGCAAAAGTGGAAAACCCTGGAACGGCCCCCCTGTGTCCCCATACCGAGACACCGTTCGGAAGCTTAATTTCAAGTATTCCAAGACCATATCCGGTTCCCTCTCTATTTGTAGGAACTGTAGTAAGCATTTGTTTTAACTGCTGTTCCTTCAGTAATTTGCCACCTAGTAAGCAAGAGAAGAATTTGTTTAAGTCGTCAGCAGTAGAAATCATATCTCCATCCGAGCTACCTGGGTTAATATAAGTAACATCTTTTAGCTCACTCGCTCCGTCTAGTTGCAAATAGCCACGGGCATGCTTGGTGCCTGGAATCACGCTTGAATTACCAGGTAAAAATGTATTTGACAAATCAAGCGGTTCAATAATCCGATTTTCAACCTCTTCCGCATAGCTGTTTCCTGTTACTTTTTCAATAAGGATTCCTAGTATTACATATCCTGTATTTGAATAAGACCAACCCTTTCCTGGGGCAAAGTCTGGGGGAAGTGAAATCCCCATCTTTACAAATTCTTCAGCCGTATACGATTTTTTTATATCCGTAATATCAAAGTCTTTTGAATTTATATAGTCAGCAATACCACTTGTATGATTCAATATTTGCCGGATCGTAATCTGGTTACCATCATATCCGTTTCCTTGAATAACACCAGGTAACCATTTTTCAATGGAGTCGTCTAGATTCAAACGGTTCTCTCCAGATAATTGAAGTAGAACTGTTGCAATGAACGTTTTCGTCACACTGCCAATGCGAAAGCGAAAATCTGCTTTCATTGGTTTCTTAGTTTTCAGATCCGCTACCCCAGCTGTATAACTCCAAGTTTTACCCCCCTTAGAAATTTTAGCGAGTATTCCTGGGTATCCAAGTTGCAGTTCATCTCGCATTGCTTTCTTAACGGAAGTACGATCGCTTTGCGTACTTGTTTGTAACGAACTAGATACATTTTGCGTAGGTTCTGCTTTTACAATTAATGTTGGTGTTATGTATAACAGGGAACTTCCACCTATTAAAAGTGCTAGACTTGCACATGTAATTTTACTGCGTGTTTTCATAAAGAATTCCTCTCTTCTATTTAAATTGTATTGATGGCTGATAGCTGTCTCATATACTAACCACATAGCTATCAACTCTCCCAATGATAAAAGTCAACACTGAATTTGCAATCAACGTACTAATCATTATTTTCACAAACACCATTGTGTTCTAACAATCTCTAAATCACTCTTTTTCCACATACATATTAACCATAGAAATTACTTCTTTTCCTTAAAACACTCTTGTTACTGATTATTTGTTTTATATGTAGGCCGTACTTGTTCCCCCCTTCATCCCTCCTTATATTTTTATCCTACACAATGAAAATCTCTTTTTTCTTACCTATTCCTTACAAATTCCTTACATACAAAATCACTTCTACAATAGGACTGAAGTAGTATCTGTGCCCGAAAGCGCAAAAAACACCAATGCTTTTCGCTTCAGTGTTTTTGCGCTTTACATATTGTAAGATTCGTTTTACTCTTAACAGGTTAAACTGCTGATTTTTTCTAATGCGATTATTCTTCTTGCTATATAAAACAAATTTCATTGTGTTATATGAAATTTGTCATTAAGGCACATGATTCTAAATTTATTGATGTACTTGAGATGGACTCACTTTTTGAATTTGAACAAGTATATCAAACGCTTTACCTAATGATATATCAACAGTTTTTGGTATATCAGGCCCTTCGGTAGTTATTCCAGCGAAAATTGGCTGTTGTTCATTTAACCAAGTTTTTGTCACGCCGTTCGCCTTACGTAAATCAATAACAAATTGATCTTTTTTGACCTGTCCAAAAATGTAGTTATAACTGTTTGGATCATCCGATTTTAATGTTCCATAGGGGCCAAATTCACCATTGCTATTCTTCACATTGTATTGTCCTTCATAAACTGACGTTCCAATAGATACGTACCGTTTTCCGTAATATTCTGCTAAATGCTGCCCTGCTACTTTAGGGTATATAAAAGAAAGCATATTTGTTTTCGAAACGTGTCCATTATGTCCCCATACAATGGTTTTTCCTAAATGTTCTTCAGTCCACTTCGCATTTTCATACATTGCAATATCATGTTTCAAATAAAAATCCGCTGGTTTATCAGGAGGTGTCGCTAACATTGTAGTAAACTGTTCAATAATACGAGCATTTTGCTTTATCCATACGAACTCTTTAGATTTCCCATTTAAATGACTTTTATTTTCCTCTAATAAAGCACTAATTTGTTTAGCATCTAAAACATACTTTTCTTTTTCTTCTTTCGTAAGGCTTTCAAAAGTATTCATATCCTTTGTTACAGGAATAAGCCCTTTTATCTTCTCTTCTACTCTAGGCAACAATTTTGAATTGTTAGCTTTAATATATTCTATTATATTATTATAAACATTTTCGTTTACTGATTGAATGTCCATCCCGATGACACGTACTTTCGATTTATGTTTTGGATTAGCATTATATTGCCGAATCCAATCAAGTAAATCTAGCATTTCTTTCGTCTTAAATACAGGTGTTAGGTGTTGGCTTGGGTTTCCCTTACCAGTAAGAACATATCGATCAAGTTCCAAGGCCCTGTCCCATCCCTCTTCTAAAACTAGATTGGTAAAGCCCCTTTCAGATACTAAATACTTAACAATGCGGTGTTTCATCGTAAAAACTTCATGAGCCCCATGCGTAGCTTCACCTAAACCTACAATTGAAGCTGAACCTATCATATCCTTAAGTGGTTTCAAATCATTAAGAGATGCAGTTGGATTAGTTGTTTTTAAAGGCTTTGCATGTGCTTCTAACCATTTCGTTATTTGATTTGTATTATAGGGAGCTGTAACAGAAACCTCTGTTTTCGAATCTGCATAAGTATTTCCTACAAAATGAGTCATTGTTATAGCAGAAGCAACAATTGCAATAATTATTTTCTTTTTCATAAAAAACCTCCTGAAATATTTACTTATAGCTTTTTAACATACTCTGCCAACTTCCGTTTAAAACATTCATTTTCTTATTACTGTTAAGATACATTTATTCTAGTTCCTAAAACTCACTTATTTCTTAATAGGTTCTTAAGAAATTCTTAATTCATTTAAACGAATATAAAACTAAATAAGCTTCAATTCATAGTATTGTAAATTCCTCATTGCATAACATAATAATGTACAAATATTCGTTATAAATGATGTTATCTAAAGTATTCAATTTCAGTATGTATTATTAACGTAGTTAATATATGGTTAATATGAAGTTCCAAATTTTGATTGTTTGTAGTCTCTTTATCATAGAGTTAATTTAGGGGTTATTTTTTGTTCACTTCATTTTTTTCGGCACTCTGCATCTAGACGGTATACCCATTGGCCACAGTTAGACTATTTCAAATCAAAAAAATAGATTACCTGCACACTAAAGAGTATAGTGCACAGGTAATCTAGTTGTTTTTGAGATTAATAAAAAACTAATTTATCTTTTGAATTCTTCCATCAATAACAGACTGAATTGGTTCTTTTGATTTTTTTATATAATCTACTAATGCTTCAAAATCAGTTGGTCCTGTTTCAGCATCTTTACCGTTTTTAAAGGATACAAATCCATCTCCCCCTGAAGCTAGAAATGCGTTAGCAACGACGCTGTAAGTTTTAGAAGGAATAATTTCTTCTCCATTCGTTAAGCGAATACTTGTTACTTTTTCTCCATTGGGCTTGTTCGCATCCCAAGTGTATTGGATCCCTGAAATTTGAAGCATTCTTGTTATGTCTTTTTGCCATTGTTGATTTAAAATATCACGAATGTCTTGACCTGTTAAATTTACTTTTATTAATTGATTTCCGAATGGTTGAATACCATATATCTCTCCCCATGTAATATCACCAGCATCTAAGTCATTACGAATACCACCAGGATTCATAAGTGCAATTTGGGATTGCATTGTTGTACGCTGGGCATCAGCAACTAAATTTCCAAGAGTAGATTCACCAGCCGTATTGAGTTTGCGATCTAGTGGCGCAATAGACTTACCTACAACTTCATTAACAAGAGGTGCGATTTTTGCTTGATATTTCTCCATCTTCTTCTTTATTTTTTTATCAGGCTCTATGCCTTCATGATAAGTTGTAACAATTTCTGCTTTTTTCTCAACAATATCTTGTGTTTTACGATCAATCTTTACATCAACATCAGCAAAAGCCATACCATATGAATTTGCTTGTACGACAAGTTTATTATTAACAGTTCCATTTACATAAGTGTGGCTATGGCCACCAAAAATAACATCGACTTCTGGATCAGTCTCATTTGCTAATCGGACGATATCACCATTTGTTACGCCGTTCCCATCTGTTATACCTCCGTTATGTGCAAGAACAACGATAGATTTAACGCCTAGTTTTTTTAATTGCTTTACGGATTTGTTAATAGCTTCAACTTCATCTGTAATTTCTACATTCTTTAGCATAGTAGGCATAACAAGGTTAGGAACATCCGTTGTTACGACTCCGATAAATCCAACAGGAACTCCTTGTACCTTTTTTATAGTGAATGGTGGTAAAAATAAACGACCGGTGGATTTATTATAGAAATTTGCAGCAACATATGGGAATTTTGCTCCTTTAAAATTTCCTGTTTTCTCATGGTATCCACCATAAATAAGGCGGTTCATTTCTTCAACACCTTCATCAAATTCATGATTTCCTATCGTTCCAACATCGAATTTCAAATCATTTAGAAATTCAATTGTAGGTTCGTCTTGTAATAATGCTGAAACAGGAGTACTTGCTCCAACAACATCTCCAGCATGTACCTTTAATGTATTCGGATTTTGTTTTTCACGATCACGTAAATAAGCCCCTAAGTACTCAATTCCCCCTGCATCTTTATTGTTAATTTTTTTTACAGTGTCTAGTTGCCCATGAAAATCGTTAATACCGAGCATTTGTACATCTATGTAGCGGTTTGATTCTGTACTTGCTTGGGCTGAAGGCATAGCAAATACACTAGTAAAAGTAACTGTACTTAATGCTAAAGCAACTGGAATGATTTTTTTCAACATAAAATTTCTCTCCCCTAATTAAAATCTGACATAATACGATGTTATTTTAATATAT
>NZ_JBNLYC010000187.1:0-7152 GCF_050172015.1 Bacillus sp. GMa5/1
GGAAGTGCAACGATATTGAAGCTAGAGTGGGAGAACGGAAAAACTACAATAAACTATCAACTCGTTTCACTAAAATCAGTAAATTAAAAGGAGTAGAAAAATATGAAGTTATTTCATACAGCGGATTGGCATTTAGGGAAGCTTGTTCATGGCGTGTATATGACTGAAGACCAAAAGATTGTATTAGATCAGTTTGTACAGGCTGTTGAAGAAGAAAAACCAGATGCTGTAATTATTGCAGGGGATTTATATGACCGAGCAATTCCACCTACAGAAGCAGTAGACTTATTAAATGATGTGCTGCAAAAAATAGTTATTGATTTGCAAACACCAGTTATTGCAGTAGCTGGTAATCATGATAGTCCGGATCGTATCCATTTTGGAAGTAGTTTAATGAAAAAACAGGGATTACATATTGCAGGTCAATTTCAATTCCCGTATGAACCTGTCGTACTAAATGATGAATATGGAGAGGTTCACTTCCATCTAATACCGTATGCAGACCCAAGCATAGTAAGGCACGTGTTGAAAAATGAAGACGTACGTTCTCATGATGATGCGATGCGCATTTTTATGAATGAGCTCTCTGAAACGATGGATAAAGAAGCTAGACATGTATTTGTTGGACATGCATTTGTAACTTCTTCAGGAGAAGCGGAGGAGAATACAAGTGATGCAGAAAGACCACTTTCAATTGGTGGTGCTGAATATGTAAATAGTCATTATTTTGATAAGTTTCATTACACAGCGCTTGGACATTTACATCAAGCGCATTTCGTACGTAATGAGACGATTCGATATTCAGGTTCACCACTTGCCTATTCAATTTCTGAAGAGAAACATAAAAAAGGTTATTACATTGTAGAACTGAATGAAACTGGTGAAGTAGCAATTGAAAAAAGGTTACTTTCACCACGTCGTAAAATGCGAACAGTAGAAGCGAAAATAGATGAATTATTACAGCACCCAGTAAGTGAAGATTACGTATTTGTAAAATTATTAGACGAAAACCCTGTCTTACAGCCAATGGAGAAAATACGATCTGTATATCCAAATGCAATGCACGTTGAAAGAGCGATGCAAAGACGAGAACTCACAGATACAAATGAAGTAACTGTTTCAAGACATAAAACGGATGATTTATCTCTTTTAAAGGCTTTCTATAAAGAAATGAAGGGGTTAGATTTATCAGAAGAGAAAGAACGCCTATTTATAGAGGTATTACAAACAGTGCAAGAACGGGAAGGTGAACGAGGATGAGACCGATTCAGCTTATTATGACAGCATTCGGGCCATATAAACAGAAAGAAATAATCGATTTTGAAGATCTTGGAGAACATCGTATTTTCGCTATTTCTGGGAATACAGGAGCTGGAAAAACAACGATTTTTGATGCGATTTGTTATGTGTTATATGGTGAGGCTAGTGGAGAAGAACGTAGTGATACGAGCATGCTTCGAAGTCAATTTGCTGATGATAATGTTTATACAAGTGTTGAATTAACCTTTCAGTTAAAAGGGAAACGCTATGAAATAAAACGACAACTTGGACATAAAAAACAAGGGAATAAGACTATTACAGGACATGCAGTAGAATTATATGAAGTTATTGATGGAGAAAACGTTCCAGCCGTCGATCGTTTTCATGTAACAGACGTAAACAAAAAAGTGGAAGATTTAATTGGGTTAAGTAAACATCAATTTAGCCAAATTGTTATGTTACCCCAAGGGGAATTCCGAAAACTATTAACATCTGAGACGGAAAACAAAGAAGAGATTTTACGTCGTATTTTTAAAACGGATCGTTATAAATTAATGCGTGAGTTACTTGATCAAAAGAGAAAACAATGGAAAGACGTCTTACAAGAAAAACAAAAAGAGAGAGAGCTCTATTTCCGTAATGTTTTTAAATTACCAATCCGTGATGGAGCATTATTAGAGACATTAGTGGCACAAGAACATGTAAATACGCATCAAGTAGTAGAAGCGTTAGAACAAGAAACAACCGTGTATAAGGCAGAGGTTGAGCAATTACAAGTAGAACAAGATGTTCAAACGAAGCAATTAAAGGATGCAGAAACACGTTTTCATGCAGCAAAATCTGTAAATGAGAAATTTATAGATTTACAACAAAAGAATGAGAAATATAACACTTTACAAGAGAACCGTGCAGCAATTGAAAGGAAAGAAAAATTCTTTAAACGTGCGGAACAAGCAAAGCACTTATTACCATTTGAACAATGGTATGAAGAAGCGATGGAAAATGAGCAGAAAGCTGAAAGTTTGTTAAAACAGATAATCGTCAAACAAGAACAGATAATGAATAGCTTTGAACTTGCTCAGGAGAAGTATGAAGTAGTAAAGAATAAAGAAGCTGAACGAGAAGAGGCTAAAAAACTTGTTCAAAGATTAAAAGAGTTACAAGCGATTATTGAATCATTAGCTGAGAGAAAGCTGAATTTACAAAATGCCGAAATTCAAATAGGGAAATTAAAAGAAAGTATGCAAAAGTTAGATCAACAACTAGAAGAGCATACAAACCAAAAACAGAGAATGTCTGATGAATTGCAGCAATTAGAACAAGCACTTGAGCAATATGTAGCTAAAGTGGAAGAACTAACGAATATGCGAGAAGATGCAAAAGTTTTAAAACAAGCATATGATGTTTGGCAAGAAAAACAAAAATTCGAGCAAGAAAAAGAAGTGGCAAATAATAAAATGCAAGTGGCAGTTCGTGCATATGAAAACATGGAGCGCCGCTGGTTAAGTGAACAAGCTGGTATATTAGCTCTTCATTTACATGACGGTGAATCTTGTCCGGTATGTGGTAGTACGAGTCATCCACAAAAAGCTACAGAGCAAAGTAATGCGATCGATGAAAAAGAGTTAAACGATTTAAGAGATAAGAAGAACATTGCTGAAAAATTCCATGTGCAAGTAGAGGAGAAATGGAATTTCTATCGACTACAATATGAACAAGTGATAGAAGAAGTTGTGAAGCGCGGCTACAATTCGGAAAAATTAGCTGAAACATATAGTGCACTTGTTCAAAAAGGAAAACAATTAGCTGCAGATGTTAATACGTTAAAAGCAAGTGAAGAAACACGTAAGCAGATTGCTGCGAACATGAAAAGCGTAGAAGAAAAAATAGAAGAACTTCAGAAACAAAAACGAGAATTGGAAACAATGCAGCACCGTACAGAAATGGAGTGTATGCAACTTCGTACGTCATATGAACATGATAAACGAAATATTCCAGAAAACTTACAAACAGTACAAGCTTGGAAAGCACAGTTTGACCAAGCTATGCAGGAACTTAGGTTAATGGAGGACGAATGGAAGAAAGTGCAGGAAGCGTATCAGCATTGGCAAAATGAAAATATACGTATTCAAGCAGAACAAAAAGGTGCTTCTAATCAATTTGAAAGTGCAAAATTAAAGAAAGAAGAGACTTTCGCACGCTTTATGAAAGAGCTAGAACAAAGCGGGTTTACAGATGAATTCACGTATAAAAAAGCCAAATTAAGCGATCCCGAGATGGAGATGTTACAAAAAGAAATTCAAGGTTATTATTCATCGCTTGAAGTGCTTGCAAAACAAATTGAAGAGTTAAACTCAGAATTAAAAGATAAAGAGTATATGGATATTACATCTTTAGGTGAACACATAAAAGAACTAGAAATTAATCTCGATATCATTAAAGAAAAACGTCAACGTGCGCAAAATGCGGTAACATATATTTCTGATTTACATGAAAACATTAGACGTATTGACGAACAAATTCACGAGGAAGAAAAAGCCTTCCAAGAACTTGTTGATTTATATGAAGTAATGAAAGGTGATAACGAAAGTCGTATATCATTTGAACGTTACATCTTAATTGAGTATTTAGAACAAATTGTTCAAATCGCAAACGAACGACTACGTAAATTATCAAATGGACAATTTTATTTAAAACGAAGTGAGCGAGTTGAAAAAAGAAACCGTCAAAGTGGATTAGGTTTAGATGTGTACGATGCATACACTGGCCAAACACGCGATGTAAAAACACTATCCGGTGGAGAGAAATTTAACGCATCACTTTGCCTAGCGCTAGGAATGGCAGATGTCATTCAAGCATATGAAGGCGGTATTTCCATCGAAACGATGTTCATCGATGAAGGGTTCGGTTCATTAGATGAAGAATCGTTAACGAAAGCGGTAGATGCCTTAATTGACTTACAAAAATCAGGCCGATTTATCGGTGTCATCTCACACGTTCAAGAGCTGAAAAACGCAATGCCAGCTGTATTAGAAGTAACGAAGCAGAAGGATGGGTGTAGTCAGACTAGGTTTGTGGTGAAGTAAGCTCAGAAAATGGAGTAGGGAATCTACCGATACTTTTAGTGTCATATGTATGAATAATAAAACGTCGTCTCTTCATATTGGAGGCGACGTTTTATTTTATAAAATATCTATGAATTATCTGTAGAAGGCGGCGTATTCTCCAAACGATTATAAGTTTTAAAGGCTGAAATTGCTGAGATAACCCCGCCTACTAAAAATAAAGCGGATCCTCCAACTAAGATGATACGACTGACATATGTTTCCCGTGCTTCTTCGACTTCTTCTTGTAACGCTGTAGGCATATGAATCCCCCCTTTATAAAAGTTGTTTTATAAATAGTATATACAAACGCCTAAAATGTGTTAAAATAACTGATGATTTTATGCAGTGGGTAATTAGATGAGTAGGATGCGAGTGGCTAAGGAAATCTTCATCATAAATTTATGTGAACTTCACATAGAGCACATATTAACATTGTATTATGTATATGTACCAAATAAATAAATAAATAAAGTGAATGTAAGTTCTGTTTTCAAAAATTTAAAATCCTTTTATTTCTATATGAAAGTTTTAATCAAGGGTTTTAAAAAATTTGGAAATAGATCTTATGAATATGGAATTCATATAAAAGGGGAATGTCTTATGACAACATATACGAGTGAAATGAGAAAAACTTTAGTTTCAGAAGAAGATGTAGATATTTTAAAAATTATGGCGCATCCAATCCGACTGCAAATTGTAAATGAATTAAGTACGAGAAAAACTTGTAATGTAACACAATTAACAGAGTTACTGAATATTCCGCAATCTACTGTTTCACAACATTTATCAAAAATGAAGGGTAAAGTGTTACGAGCAGAGAGAAGAGGTTTAGAAATTTATTATCATATTAACAATTTAAAAGCGAGTAAGATTGTTAATGTTTTAGGGTATATAAACTAGTGAAATATTTTTATATAAAATAGCCCCTGCTGTTGAGCAGGGGCTATTTTGTGTTGTTTTATGTATTTGTATTTAAAACTTTATAGTTTTTATGATTTACAATTGTTCGATCAAATTCAAAAGTACCACCGCTTACATTTGTAATTTCAACTAAGACCGATTCAGTATAAAGTTTTAATACAGATCCTGTAATCTTTAAATTATTTCGTTGAAAAAGTATAGTATCCCCTACGTTTGCTTTCATAGTACCTCCTCATTAAAGACAGAAATATTTTTTTATTATATATATTAAACCACGGATAGATATATTAGTGAATATTTAGTTTTATTTATTGGAAAAAAATTTGTGATTTTATAAAAAATAAGGTGGATTGAAGTATAAAAAATTTTTCTATTGTATTTAATCAGTAGTTTTTTGTATTTCATCCTTCGTTTTTTGTAACTGATTCCATGTTTTTGACGCTCTATATTGTAAGTGCTTACATAAACAAAAACATCTTATACAATGAAGGTGTCAAATCAAAAGAGGTGACCAAAATGAACATAAAAAAAGTAAATTTAGCGAATAGCATTGAAATAGAAAGAGGAGGCGGAAAGGTATGAAAAAATCAACTGTTAATCCATGGCTTATTGTCCTTGGCACAGTTATAGTACAAATGGGGCTTGGGACGATATATACATGGAGTTTATTCAATCAGCCTTTAGTTAGTAAATATGGTTGGAGTCTTAACGCTGTTGCGATAACTTTCTCAATTACTAGTCTTTCTTTAGCATTTTCAACTTTATTTGCGAGTAAATTGCAAGAAAAATGGGGACTTCGTAAACTTATTATGATAGCTGGATTAGCATTAGGACTAGGATTAATACTTAGTTCACAAGCATCCTCACTAATATTACTTTATGTACTAGCGGGAGTTGTTGTAGGTTATGCAGATGGTACAGCATATATCACTTCACTATCAAATTTAATAAAGTGGTTTCCAGAGCGTAAAGGTTTAATTGCTGGTATTTCTGTCTCTGCATATGGTTCAGGTAGCTTAATCTTTAAATACGTTAACGCACAGTTGATTGAATCAGTTGGTGTATCCCAAGCATTTATATACTGGGGTTTAATTGTTACAGCTATGATTGTAATTGGTGCTTGTTTAATCCATCAAGCTGCAGATCAAGGAGCAGTTCATGAAACAAAAACTGAGGAATACACAACGAAAGAAATGTTAGGCACAAAACAAGTATACTTATTATTTATCATGTTATTTACATCATGTATGAGTGGCTTATACTTAATTGGTATGGTAAAAGACATTGGTGTTCAACTTGTAGGACTTAGCGCAGCAACAGCAGCTAATGCGGTGGCTATGGTTGCAATCTTCAATACATTAGGTCGTATCATTTTAGGACCGTTATCGGATAAAATTGGGCGTTTAAAAATCGTTACTGGTACTTTTGTTGTTATGGCGAGTTCAGTCTTAGTTCTAAGTTTTGTAGATTTAAATTATGGTATTTACTTCGTATGTGTAGCAAGTGTAGCGTTTTGCTTTGGTGGAAATATCACTATTTTCCCAGCTATTGTTGGTGATTTCTTCGGTATGAAAAACCATAGTAAGAACTACGGAATTGTGTATCAAGGATTTGGATTTGGGGCGCTTGCAGGTTCCTTTATCGGTGCACTTCTAGGTGGATTCAAACCAACGTTCATGGTAATAGGTGTATTATGTGTCGTGTCATTCATTATCGCAATTTTAATTCAAGCACCTAAGCAGAAAAAAGAAAAAGAAGAAGAGTATCGCAGCGTAGCATAAGTATATAAATCTTCTATAACAATATGATTACGAAAAAGCATCCTATTCTATTAATTAGGATGCTTTTTTTATGAGTTATTTTA
>NZ_JBNLYC010000188.1:0-7094 GCF_050172015.1 Bacillus sp. GMa5/1
AAATGTTTTTATACTAATTAGGTTATTTGTACTAAATAAGCATAATGTCTCGCTTTTCTGCTCTTTAATCTTATAGTTATTTTTTATTAAGTACATATCGTTTTTTAGAAATCTCAATCCTAGCAGAGTATATAAATTGGGTGATAAAAATGTGGAACATAATTACTTCTTATCTTCCAGATTGGAAAGTCTTTGTACAAGCTTTTATCTTGTTTTTAATTCCGTATACTATCTCAAGATTTTTTCATTGGGTTCGTATGTCAGAGAAAGAGTGGGAAGAATGAGTTGGTGGAAGTCAAGAGACAAACAAGTGAAAAAAAATAATATTCAAAGTAAAACGAAACAAGAGCATAAACCATCTCAAAATGCAATCGTTCATTTCACAAATGATTTTGCCTCTAACTTAGAACTTATAAAGCAACAAATCGGACATAATTCTGATGTTCGCTTTCGGAAGTTTAATATTGGACGCACAGATATTCAGGCTGGGATCGTTTTTGTTGATGGCCTATCAGATAAAGAGATAATTGACAAACATATTATGAAATTACTAATGGATGATTTTTCTGATGAATATAAAAATGAATCTTCTTATGTGGAGGGGACTGTTTCAAAAGAATATATTAAAAATAAAGTTCTTACAATTAGTGAAGTAGCAGAAGTCCATTACATAAAAGATTTAATACCCAAAGTATTGATAGGTTCAACAGCTCTTTTAATTGATGGTTTAGCAGATGTGTTTATTCTTGGTACAACAAAAGCAAATAAACGAAATATTGAAGAACCAGTATCGGAGGCATTAGTCAGAGGGCCACGGGTCGGTTTTACTGAAGTATTGAGTGATAATACCTCACTTTTGCGACGACACTGTGCGGATGAGAACTTATCATTAGTAAAGCTACCAGTAGGAGAACGTGCAAAGAAAGAGTTAGTTGTCGCATTTATTAAAGATCTTGCTAGTACAGAATTGGTGGATGAAATAAAAAACAGAATTCAGAAAATTGACATAGACAGTGTACTCGAATCTGGTTATATAGAGCAACTTATTGAAGATAATTATCTCAGTCCTTTTCCGCAGATTCAAAATACAGAACGACCTGATCGTGTTATTAGTGCTTTAATGGAAGGTCGAGTAGCTATTTTGTTAGATGGAACACCATTTGTTTTAATTGCTCCAGTTACATTTAGTATGCTGCTGCAATCACCAGAAGATTATTATGAAAGGTGGCTTCCTGGTACGCTTCTCCGCTTATTACGCTTCATGACAGCTTTTGTTTCATTATTTGCTCCAGCACTGTATATTTCTTTTATTTCATTTCATCCAGGATTAATTCCCACTAAGCTCGCTATTTCTATTATCGGATCGCGAGAAGGAGTCCCTTTTCCCGCTTTAATAGAAGCGTTAATTATGGAAGTAGCTATCGAAGTTTTGCGAGAAGCAGGTTTACGTCTGCCTAAACCAATTGGACCTGCAATGGGAATTGTGGGCGGTTTAATAATTGGTCAGGCTGCCGTAGAAGCAGGAATTGTTAGTCCAATAATGGTTATCGTTGTTGCGGTAACAGCTATTTCTTCTTTTACTATTCCGCAATATAGTGTAGGAATTACGTTACGCATTCTTCGTTTTGTAGCTATGTTTTGTGCTGCGATATTTGGTTTGTATGGAGTTATTCTCTTCTTTCTTTTACTTTGCAGTCATTTAGTGAAACTGAAAAGTTTTGGCGTTCCTTATACCAGTCCTGCTGTTCCATATCAATTCAGTGACTGGAAAGATTTTATGGTTCGCATGCCATTAAAAATAATGAGACGTCGACCGAAAATAATGCATACCAAAAAAAATATCCGCAAAAGGTAGCTGATGACGAAAGGAAGTGGCCTTCAGTGATTACTAAACTTAAAGACCGAATAACAACTTCACAGGCAGTTGTTATTATTGTAAATTACATACTTGGGACAGGAATTCTCACTCTGCCCAGAGCATCTGTGGAAAAAGTGAAAACACCAGATGTATGGATAAGTGTGATATTAGGTGGAATACTGGCAATGGTTTCAGGAGTAATTATGGTCAAATTAAGTCAGCAGTTTCCAGAAAAAACATTTTACCAATACAGTCAAGATATTGTAGGGAAATGGATAGGCAGATTACTTAGTTTTCTTATTATAGGGTATTTTCTTACAACTTCAGCATTTCAAATTCGTTCAATGGCAGAAGTAATAAGCTTTTTTTTGCTCGAAGGAACCCCCACATGGGCTATTGTTATGCCTTTTATGTGGATAGGTCTCTATTTGATTATGAGTGGTATTAATTCAATTGCACGGATGTTTGAAATAATATTTCCTATTACTGTTTTTATTTTTTTAATCATTTCCTTTATGAGCATCGGAATATTCGAGATAGATAATCTCCGTCCCGTATTAGGTTTGGGAATTAAACCAGTATTAGATGGGATAAAAACAACGTCTCTCGCATATACAGGTCCTGAAATTATGTTAATTCTTTTGGTATTTATGGAACAACGAAATAAAGCAGTAAAAGCTATTTTAGTTGGAATTTCTATTCCGTTAATCTTTTATGTAATAACTGTTGTAATGGTCATTGGTGCATTATCAATTGATGGGGTTGTAACAAGAACATGGCCGACAATTGATCTTATGCGCAGTTTTGAAATTTCTGGATTAATATTTGAACGTTTTGAATCTTTATTGCTTGTAATATGGATTATGCAAATATTTGCTACCTATACGATTAGTTATTATGCAGCTGCATTAGGATTAGCACAACTCTTTAAAAAGAGAATTCATCCGTTTATTTTTGCTTTGATTCCAATCATTTACATCATTGCTATGACTTCGAAAAATATAAATGACTTGCTTAAATTGGGGGATATGCTCGGTAATGCTGCTTTATTTTTATTTGGTTTACTGCCACTGCTTCTTCTTATTATTACGCGATTAAAAGGAGGAGTAGTGTGAAAAATAAATTTAATTATATGCGGTTCTATTTGACTTTGTTATGGACGCTTTTGCTTCTATTTTTAACAGGATGTTGGAGCAGTAAAGAAGTAGAAGAGTTGAGTTTAACTGCAGGTATAGCACTAGATAAAGGGAAGGATTCAACAATTGAGAAAGAGGATGAGGAAGGAGGTTATCCTAAAAGAAATCTTATAACAGCTACTTATCAAATTGTTAGTTCGCAAGCACAAAGTAAAGGAAATGGACAACAAAAACGTTATATAAATGTTTCTGAGACCGGTGATTCCATTCATCAAATTGTTCGTGAGTTTTCATTGAAAAGAGAGAGCACAATGTTCAGCCCACATTTAAAAAACATTGTTATTAGTGATAGTCTTGTACGTACATTCAGTTTAGAACAATTACTTGAACAGTATCTCCGTGACAATGAAGTTCGGCTTAGCTGTATGCTCTTAATTAGCAAGGGTCTAGCGAAGGAGGTACTGGAATCAAACAAAAAAGGAGAAATCCCAGCATTTCGTTTGTCTGGAATTGCAGATAATAGAAATAGAACAACAAGGATTTTACCTCCTGTATCGCTCGCTAAATTGGAAGGAAAGATGCGGTCAGGGTCCAGTTTTCTTTTGCAAAATGTAATCTCGATAAAAGGGGAAACAAAATTTGCAGGAGCTGCTGTAATTAAAGGGAAGACAAAAAAGTTGATGGGCTTTTTAAATGAACAGGAATTGGAAGGAGTAGTATGGATAAATGGAAAAAGGAATGGTGGTGTGGTAAAAACTTTTGATAAAGAATCAAAGAAACTCATTATATACGAAATAAAGTCAATAAAAAGCAAAATCATACCACATGTTAATGGAAATAATATTTCCTTTGATGTAAACATTGAATCAGAAGGACGTTTGTCTGAAAATTGGATGCAATCAGGAAAAAAATTTAAAAATAAATTTTTAAAAAGGGAAGAAAAAGCTATTGAAAAAGAAGTAAAGCACTTAGTACATCATGTTACAAAAAAAATACAAAAAGAATATCAAGTCGATATTGCGGGTTTTGGCAACCAATTAAGAATTAAACACCCGAGAACATGGGAGAAAGTTAAAAAAGATTGGGATCAAACATTTAGTAAAGTACCGATTAAATATCATATAAATGTAACTATACAAGATTATGGAGCGTCAAGTTTAAAACGATGAGATACTTTAATTGAAATTATATTTACATCAAAACAAAAAGTTATAAAAGTTTTAATTTGAAAATTTTTGTAACTTTTTGTTTTTTTATGTCCTTCTTATTATAGATTAAAGAAATGATTTTATCCCGCTATTTGCCGGGCAGTAAGACCCACACCTCAAAATTCAGCGAAAGCAAAGAAGTTATTAGAGGTATATGTAAGCTCTATATAGGAAGGAGAATTTTGAAATTCTATTGATAAACCAAGTAATTGTAATAGCCCTTATTTAGAATAATAATTTCAAGATCAATAAAATTTAGAGTAGAAGGAGCAAGAGCAAATTATTATGAATAAACAAATAGGATTCATCGGATGTGGAAACATGGGTATTGCTATGATAGGTGGGATGATTAAAAAAAATATAGTTTCTCCAGATCAAATAATTTGTTCAGATTTAAATGTCATTAATTTAAAAAATGCTAGTAATGAATATGGCATAACTATAACTACTAACAACAATGAAGTCGCTAACAGCGCTGACATTTTAATTTTATCAATCAAACCAGATTTATACTCATCGGTAATTAACCAAATAAAAGATCAAATAAAAAATGATGTAATCGTTGTAACTATTGCTGCAGGGAAAAGTATTAAGAGCACTGAGAATGAATTTGGTAGAAAGTTAAAAGTTGTTAGAGTAATGCCTAATACACCGGCACTTGTTGGAGAAGGAATGTCTGCGTTATGTTTTAATGAAATGGTTACAGAAAAAGATATAAAAGAGGTACTGAACATATTTAATATTTTCGGCCAGACGGAGGTCATAAATGAAAAACTAATGGATGTTGTTACATCTATTAGTGGTTCTTCTCCAGCATATGTGTATATGTTTATAGAAGCCATGGCAGATGCTGCTGTACTTGGCGGTATGCCGAGAAAACAAGCTTATAAATTTGCGGCTCAGGCTGTATTAGGTTCTGCAAAAATGGTACTGGAAACAGGAATACATCCAGGTGAATTGAAGGATATGGTTTGTTCTCCAGGTGGAACGACGATAGAGGCTGTAGTAACGCTAGAAGAAAAAGGTTTAAGAACAGCTATCATTTCAGCTATGAAACGTTGTACGCAAAAATCTATGGAAATGTCTAGTTTAACTAGTAAGTGAGAAGCGAATTTATATAATATTTTAAATCTATTTAATGTAAAAGAAATATTATGAGGCTAGTTAATAACTAAGTAAATTTATATACAACACTAACGAGAAGAATAAACCTTATTTTAAAGGGGATACAGAAAATATGAGTAATTTACTAAAAAAGAAATCCGTTACACAATTGTTAGAGCATAATCAAAGCAAGACTTTAACGAAAACATTAGGAGCATTTGATTTAATTATGTTAGGGGTAGGCTCGATAGTTGGAACGGGCGTTCTTGTGTTAACTGGATTAGTAGCAGCAAGAAATGCTGGCCCAGCAGTTGTTTTTTCATTTATACTTGCAGCAATTATATGTGGATTTATAGCATTATGTTACGCGGAAATTGCTTCTACACTCCCGGCGTCTGGTAGTGTATATACATACTCATATGCAACAATTGGTGAGTTTGTTGCTCATCTAGTAGGTTGGTCATTGCTATTAATATATATCGTGGCAACAGCGGCTGTCGCTGCTGGATGGACAGGCTATTTCCACAATTTAATAAAGGGATTTGGATTAGAGATACCTAAAGCTCTAGTAACGATTCCTTCGCATGGTGGTATTGTGAATCTACCAGCAGTAATCATTACATTGATATTAGCATGGATGTTATCCCGTGGTACGAGGGAAAGTAAACGAATCAATAATACAATGGTATTGATTAAAATTGGAATGATTTTGTTGTTTATTACGGTTGGTATATTCTATGTAAAACCAATAAACTGGATACCAATTGCACCATACGGTTTAAGTGGAGTTTTTACGGGTGGAGCAGCTATTTTATTCGCTTTTACGGGTTTTGATATATTAGCAACTTCAGCAGAAGAAGTAAAAGATCCGAAACGTAATCTTCCGATCGGTATTATTGCATCATTAATCATATGTACAATTATTTATGTTATGGTATGTCTTGTTATGACAGGAATGGTTTCCTATAAAGAATTAAATGTTCCTGAGGCGATGGCTTATGTAATGGAAGTTGTAGGACAAGGAAAAGTCGCTGGTGCAATTGCTGCAGGTGCTGTAATTGGCCTTATGGCTGTTATTTTTTCCAATATGTATGCGGCAACACGAGTATTCTTTGCAATGAGTCGTGATGGATTGTTACCGAAATCATTTGCGAAAGTTAATAAGAAAACTGGAGCACCCACTTTTATAACTGGATTGGCAGGAATAGGGAGCTCTATAATAGCTGGGTTTATTGATTTGAAAGAATTAGTTAATTTAGTTAATATCGGTAGTTTGGTGACGTTTGCGTTAGTTTGTCTATCAGTTATTATTCTACGTAAATCACACCCAAATTTAAAACGTGGATTTATGGTACCTTTTGTACCTGTATTACCATGCGTTGCAATTGTATGCTGTGTGTTTTTAATGCTAAATTTACCGTTAAGGACATGGGTGTACTTTAGTATTTGGATTACTATTGGGGTAGTAATATATTTCCTTTATTCGATAAAACACAGTAATTTAAATGAGGAAACGATCTCGAAATTACATGATAAAATTGCGAGATAATAACGATAGAAAATTTTATTAATAATCATATTGATAGTTGAGGAACATAGAAACAGTTTTTTGACATTTAGCAAGAGATAAAATAAGAGATGCTAGGGCAGCTAAGTACTTTTTTAGAAACCTTGCTTGTTTTTTACGATTTAAAACTGCTAAGGAGAGAGAAGTATGAGTGAATTGCATTTTATGAGTATAGAAGAATTAGATAATAAATTGAAAAAATCTGACAGTGGTATTTATTT
>NZ_JBNLYC010000189.1:0-7045 GCF_050172015.1 Bacillus sp. GMa5/1
GACATTCTACAAGTAAGATATTCACTATTGGATATTAATATTATTAATAGAACAACGAGAGTTATGTTAAGTTTTTGTAAACTTTTCGATAAAATGTTTTAAAAAACGACAGTTTTTTGTTAGAATTGATTAGCCAATATATTTTACATATATTACTTTTGTGGGGGTAACAATAATGGTCTTTAAATCAAAAAAAGATAAATTTTCTGAAATGTTAATGAATGTTTCCGAAAATTTAAAAGAAGGCGCGCAGTTTTTCGTGGAGTATAAAATTAAAAATGCTAGCGATTTAAAAGAGTTTTCTATGCGCATGAAAGAGTATGAGTCAAAAGGTGACTCATTTATTCACGAAATCATTATGGAGTTAAACAAAGCGTTTATCACTCCGATTGAACGTGAGGACATCCTACAACTTGCAATGAGTATGGATGATGTATTAGACGGATTAGATCACAGTGCTGGTCTGTTCGAAATGTATTCTATTACAGAAGCAGATGAATACATGATTAAATTCGTAGAAGCAATTAATCAATGTGCGATTGAGATTGCAAACTCTGTTGAATTAATGTCTAACAAAAAATTAGTCGACATTCGTACAAATGCGATTAAGATTAAGGATTATGAATCACAGTGTGATGATATTCGCCGTCATGCGATTAAGAACTTATTCTCTCGTGAAAAAGATCCGATTAAGATTATTCAATTTAAAGAGATTTACGAAGAGCTTGAAGAAGTAGCTGATAGCTGTCAAAGCGTTGCAAACGTATTAGAAACAATTATTATGAAGAACGCGTAAGGAGTTTGATCATGGATACACTCTTGATACTGACCGTTTTAGTAGTCATTTGCGCTTTAGCTTTTGACTTTATCAATGGATTTCACGATACAGCAAACGCTATTGCAACGGCTGTTTCAACGAAAGCTCTAAAGCCTAGACATGCCATTATTATGGCGGCTATTATGAACTTTTTGGGCGCAATGACATTTACAGGTGTAGCAAAAACGATTACAAAAGATATCGTTGATCCATTCGCCTTACAAAATGGTTCTCTTGTAATTTTAGCTGCTTTGCTTGCGGCGATAGCTTGGAACTTAATTACTTGGTACTACGGTATTCCAAGTAGTTCTTCGCATGCAATTATCGGCTCAATCGCAGGTGCAGCAATTGCGGCCGCTGGGATTAGCTCGCTAAATCTTAAAGGATTTATTAAAATTATTGAAGCTTTAATCATTTCACCGATTATCGCTTTCGTTATTGGTTATACCGTATACAGTATTTTTAAAGTAGTATTTAAAAACTTTAACTTAACGAAAACGAATAAGAACTTCCGTATATTCCAGATTTTCACTGCAGCATTACAAGCCTACACACACGGTACGAATGATGCACAAAAAGCAATGGGAATCATTACGATGGCTCTTATGGCTAATAACTATCATACTTCTAGCGATATCCCGTTCTGGGTACAATTATCTTGTGCTATCGCAATGGGGCTTGGTACTTCTGTCGGCGGATGGAAAATTATTAAAACTGTCGGTGGACAAATTATGAAAATTCGTCCTGTAAATGGTGTAGCTGCCGATTTATCATCATCACTTGTTATTTTCGGTGCAACATTCATTCACTTACCGGTTAGTACGACGCACGTTATCTCTTCTTCTATTTTAGGGGTTGGTGCTTCTCACCGTGTGAAAGGGGTAAAATGGGGAACTGCAAAACGCATGTTAATTACATGGGTTATTACACTTCCTATTTCAGCTTCTTTAGCTGCTCTGTTTTACTACCTATTACATTTTGTTTTCTAATCAAAAGTCGTCTTCCTTATTTTTCTAGGAAGACGACTTTTTTGTGAACAAGCCTATTTCTCATTAAAAAGCGTGTATAATAATTGGTGGATAAGTTATTTAGAGGAGTTGGCAATTTTGGAATACATCATGTTACTTTTCATCGGACTAATCGCCGGAACAGTCGGCAGCCTAGTTGGGCTTGGAGGCGGAATTATTATTGTTCCGTTATTAATTGGATTACACAGTTTATCACCACAACTTGCAGTAGGGACTTCTATGGTAACAGTCGTTTTCACAGGACTATCTTCCACCCTTACTTACATGAAGCATAAGCGAGTAGATTATAAAAGTGGACTTATTTTATTTATCGGAAGCGGCCCTGGTGGTATTATCGGATCATGGGCAAATAAATTTTTAAACCAAGACACATTTTCTTTATACTTTGGGATTTTCCTTATATTCGTCTCAATTCTACTTATGCTTCGAGACAAATTAAAACCTCTTTCCCTCTCAAATACGTCTGTAATTAAGCGTTCTTTTACAGATAATGATAGAAATACTGTACACTACCAATTCCCACCGTTTCTTGCTATCTTTATCGCCTTTATAGTTGGGTTTATATCTGGATTATTTGGAATTGGTGGCGGTGCCTTACTTGTTCCAGCAATGATGCTTCTTTTTGCATTCCCAGCACATATTGCAGTAGCAACTTCAATGTTCATCGTATTTCTATCAGCAATTGTAAGTTCTGCAACTCACATCTCACTTGGAAATGTCAGCTGGATTTATGCATTAATCCTGATTCCGGGTGCATGGATTGGCGGAAAAATCGGGGCTTACATTAATACAAAACTAAGTGGTAACGCCGTAATTAATTTATTACGTATTACGTTGATTATTCTTGGAACTAGATTAATCATTATTTCCCTTTTATAACGTATTCTTTTTAGAATGCGTTTTTCTTATACACATGAATATAAAAATCCTCCGAGGAGAACAAATAAAATTAAACAAACACATAATAACATATAATTTGAAATATGTACTTTCTTCAAGTTGACCACTCCTATAACTGCGACTGTTATCTTTATGATAGCGAAAAAATAGTTCACTTGCAGTTACAGAGTGCTAACAATGCAAAATCAATTATTACAAATTTTATCCTTATATTTCATTTCTTTGTATATTCTATCGATTTAATAAAAAAAGATGTCATATTGACATCTTTTTTAATGAAGAAGTGACCACCCCATGAAGTCTTCATGTACTTGGCACGCCCTCTTATCGTTTCGATCATATAATTCAGCATAGCTATCTGTTTCTTCATCATAAGCCATCGTATAAATAATTTGGCCGTCTACTTCAACGGATAAAACGACTCCACCTTTCATCTCTTCTACATGAATGATAGCATTCGCCGGAATTCTCATATCCGTCATTCTCATCGCATCTAACAATATACTAAACCCCCTACAGCGTATTCATTGCTAGTACTATTACACACTAAATAGTATACTACTGTAATAGCATACATTTCGTCAATGAAATTGCTGTTGAAATAGCATATTGTCTATATACATATACGCTAAAATAGAAGAAATAGAAACATATTAATGGGGGGCTAACATTGATTCTACACAAAGGAGATGTACTATTCCGTCAAGGCGAGGACGGTCCTTTATACTTTATAAAAACAGGCTTATTAAAAGTAGTTCGGCTAGAAGAAGACGGAACACCATTTTTATTCAACATTATCGTTCCAGGTGAAACGATACCTCATCATTCTTTAATTTCACCGAAAGAATATCACGGTACAGCTATCGCTTTAATAAAAACAGAAGTGGAACCGATCACTAATAGTGAATGGTACGAGAGACTTCAAGCAAATCCCGAATCGTATGCTAACATCGCTATGCAATTGCAATCTAAATTAAGAATGATGCAACAACGAATTGATCAATTGACAACCGTCTCTCCGAAAGAACGTCTTCATCGTTTACAAGAATGGTTCGCCCTATATTTAGGTGACATTCCTATATATGAAATATTAACACAAACCGAAATTGGTCAACTGATAGGTATACGTCGTGAAACAGTAAACCGTTTATTACGAGAACAAATAAAAAACGAGGTAAAATAAATACCTCGTTTTTTTGCTTATTGTAAGCTTGTTGCTGGGCCGAAAAATTCATAATGAATATGCTCTTGTTTCACACTTAAATCAGTTAGTGCAGCATTTATATGCTTCATAAATGCTACTGGACCACAGAAATAAAACTCTGCTTCAGTTGTCGGAATAATAGTTTTTAACCATTCACTTTCAATGAAACCTTCTTTATCAAAGTTCTTCATTTCTAAATCTTTTTCAGTCGGTGCAGAATAACAAGTATATGCTTTAACTTGTTCATATTCATTTTCTACTGTCTTAACGTGTTCTTTCATTGCATGTGTATTACTATTTATTGCTGCATGAACAAAATATACATTACGTTTTGAATCTTGTTCAATTAACGTATTTAACATACTCATCATCGGTGTAATCCCTACTCCACCACTAATTAGTACAACTGGTAATGTTGAATCCATATTTAACACGAAATCTCCCGCTGGTGCACTTACTGGTAAAACATCTCCTTCTTTTACATGTTCATGTAAGTAATTAGACACTTTACCGTCTGGTGTATCTACACCTTTTTCTTTTTTTACACTAATACGATAATATTCTTTCCCAGGAGCATCGGATAAACTATATTGACGATTATGTGTATATGTCTCACCTTCAATATTGATTTGAATCGTTACATATTGACCTGGGATGAATGAAGAAACTTTCCCTCCATCTTCAGGTTTCAAATAAAATGACGTAATAACATCGCTTTCCTTCACTTTTTTAACAATCACAAAGTTGCGGAAGTCTTTCCATCCACCTTCTTTATGTGCAGCTTCTTCATACATCTCTGCTTCAATGCTAATGAATGCATCAGCAATGACACCATATGCTTCTCCCCATGCATTTAAAACTTCATCAGGTGCACCTGCGATCTCTTTAATGGCACGTAGTAAACATGTACCTACAATCGGGTAATGCTCTGCTTTAATACCTAAACTTCTATGCTTATGACCAATTTGTTTTACAACTGGAATAATAGCTTCTAAATTATCAATGTACGTTGCAGCTGCATAAACAGCATTCGCTAACGCTTGTTGTTGTCTTCCCTTTTTCTGATTTGTATGGTTGAAAATATTCAATAACTCCGGATGTTCCGAAAATAAAATTTCATAAAATCTCGTTGTAATTTCAACGCCTTTTTCTTGTAATAATGGTACTGTTGACTTTACGATTTCAATTGTTTTTGCACTTAACATTGTATCCCACTCCTCTATTTCCTTAACTGTTTTTAGTTTAACTGAATCTTATAATGCAGATTGTGATTTTAATCACTATTAACACGGTGTTTTTGTGAATAATATATGAACATTGTATTTACAAAAGAAAATAAGCTAACTAGAATTCTAGCTAGCTTATTATTTTGTTTGTATAGCTTGTTCAATTACTTTTATATCTTTCCCATCGCCAAACTCCGTATATCCCCAGATATTCGTTTCACCTCTATATTTATTTACGATAATATCCAAGTCATGATATACACGGTGGGCATACACTACATACTCAATATTTTGAAGTTCCACACCTTTTTTTACAATTTCATAGCTTTCTATTTACATCACGTTTTATTTTTTCATTCTTTATTTCTGTATGTATATTTTTTAACGATGATTCTTGTTGTTGAAACCATTGCTTAAATTGATTCCAATCCCCGTCTGTATAATTCTCTGCTTTACCGTAATTTAAGAAATTATTATAGCTTTCATGTGTCATTCGAATAAAATTTAGCACTTTTGTCTCTTCTTGCACATCTTCTATTTGAGCTATTGTATTTACCTCAGCAGGCTTATTCGCATAATGTAACAGCACTTTCATAAGACTATAGCTTGCAATGATCATCACGATAATAATCCCGAATACACTTAACAATTTCTTCATATACAGAACTCCTTCTCTACTAAAAATATTACAATGTATGACTATACTTGTAACTTTCTCTCGTAGAAATATAATTCCTGTATAAATTCTTCCTATCATTTCGACAATATTTTTCTATACATTTCTCGTTGGCAAATGTTCTTGTAAAACAATATATCCTTCATAAGCTGTGTAACCGAGTATAGCCATTAATCCAATATAACAAGCAAATACTGTCCATTTCGTTTTCGCATCCACTTTATAATAGTTTTCTTGTTGTTCCTTTTCTGTTTTCCATTCATTTAATTTTCTTTCTGACGCTTCAAATGCTTCCCTTATGTGAATTGTATACTCATCTTTTTCATCTTCATATGGAACATAATCTAACGGTTCGAACTTCGGTAAAAGATACTCTAACACTTCCATTTTTTGAAGTTCACCTATTTGTAACTCTTTTTCCCGTTCTCTTTGTCTTAATGCATTCATCTCATGATGCATCACGTATATAGTCCGATGTACAGCACCCGTTTCTTTTAATTCCTCTTCAAGCCTAGTAACATATTCTTTCATCCCATCAATTTTATGCCCTAATTCCTTAATCGGCTCATCTCTCTTTATTACTCTATATAACTCCATACAACCGATAATAACAATAAATCCTCCCAAAATACTTTTAAAGTAAATTGAATAGCCAAGTAATAAAATAAGGCCTGCTCCCCAAATTTTAGTACTGACAACTGAAATAATTCGCCCACCATCTAGCGGCGAAACGGGAATTAAATTAAAGAAATTAATCATACTTCCAAGCAAAATAACAAGCGCCCAAAATGGCTCTTTCGTCATTATATAAAGCGGTATCGCGGGTAAAAATGACAGAAGTCCGAAAAGCGGACCCATATAGGCAATGTAAGCTTCATCTTTCGCATTTTTCGGCATCTCTTTCATTCCAATAAGGGCCCCCATAAATGGAATAAAGATTGCTGGCGATGTTGGGATCCCCTTTCTTTTCGCAGCCCATAAATGGCCCATTTCATGAACAAACAACAAATAAATGAGCGCCACTCCAAATTTCCAACCATATAGAACTGCGTATGCGCCAAGCGATAGAAACATACTAAATACCGTTGAAAACTTTGCTAATTTAAAAATTGCAAATACCCACTTTAACTTAGACAGTAAAAATAGACCTATCGCAACAATAATTCCCCATAATCCTTTTTTATTATTTTTCAT
>NZ_JBNLYC010000190.1:0-7015 GCF_050172015.1 Bacillus sp. GMa5/1
ACCTATGTAACTACGATACGGTCAATTTAATACACGTTATTCAATCATTAAATATTTCACTTCATAAAATATCTCCTTTTATTACTTCACCAGTTAATCTTGAATACGGACGGAACGTTATCTATCAGTCTGAATTTGTAGAGATTTTAGTATTAAATTTCCCCAGCAAAGCAAAGACTTTTGTGCACGATCACGGAATATCTGTAGGATGTATACTAATAGTCAATGGTACGCTATAAAATATAACGTACGAAAATAATAGCGAGCGGATTGAAGAGTTTACAGAGGGAAATATTTTCACAGTAAAAAAAGATACTGTGCATAAAATGTATAATGCTACAGATTCGGCAGTAATAACTTTCCACGTATATTCCCCCCCATTAAAAGATGTCCAAATATATGAATAGTCTTTAGAAGGAGGAAATATGCAAAATTTGAAAGATTACTATATAAAGAGCTTACAAGATGGTCGTAACGTTTGGCTCTATGGACAAAAAGTAGATGTAACTACAGACAAACATTTTGCAGGAACATTAAGTACCATTTCTAATTTATTTTCATTGTTTGATGATCCAATACGAAGAGATTCTATTGGATATGTTAGCCCAAAAACGAAAGAATTTGTCCATACGGCCTTTTTAATTCCGAATTCCTATAACGAATTATTAATGAGGAGAACCGCTTTTGAAACGTGGAGTTATGCTACAGACGGTGTAATGAGTAGACTATCTGATTACGCAAGATCGAGACTTACCGGCTGGTACGTATCAAAATATTTTTATAAAAAATTCGATGTACAGTTTCCAGATAAAATTACATCTTATTATGAAGAAGCGAGAGATAATCACTTGTTCTTAAGCGTAGTTCAACGTGATCCACAAATAAATCGATCTACAGAATCAATGTTGAATACAAATGACTTAGGATTACTAAGAGTTACGAAGAAAACTTCTGACGGAATTTATTTAAGTGGTGCTAAAATGATCGGTACTGCTTCTCCTTATTCAAATGATTTATTAATCTATCCATTAGCAAAACTGACTGATACTCAAAAAGATTTAGCTCACTTTCTCATTGTGGCAGCCAATTCTCCTGGATTACATATGGTTTGTAGAGAACCATTTGCGAATACACATTCAATTACAGTTGATTCCCCTCTTAGCTCACAGTACGATGAAATGGATGCACTATTAATCTTTGATAATGTATTTGTACCATGGGAACGTGTCTTACTATATAACAACCCTGAAGCGTTATGGGCAATAAAGTCAGATATAGCTTCTAGTAGTTTAGCTTATCACCAAGCAATTGTACGATTAGTAGTAAAGCTAGAATTTATAACTGCAATTGCTTGTGAAATTGCTGAAGCGATTGGTGCTACTACTTATTTGCATGTTCAAGAGAAGCTTGGGGAATTAATTATGCAAATCGAAACAATTCGCGCACTTTTAATTGCTGCAGAAGTTGAAGGTACTACAAATGAAACAAAAACTTATTTGCCGAAATTTAAATATATCGAAACTGCAAGGAATCTTGGTTCCAAATATTATCCCCGTGCAATAGAAATTTTACAATTAATTGGAGCAGGTGGTTTCATTCAACTTCCTTCAAGCTCGAATGACTTCCAGAGTCCAATAGATGATTTATTGAAAAAGCACTTTAAAGGAACAAATATAGATGCCGAACAACGCACAAAATTATTTAAGTTAGCCTGGGATATTATTGGAAGCCCATTAGGATCAAGACACGAATTATACGAAAGATTTTACGCGGGAGATTCAATACGAAATACAGCTACGCAATATGTAAATTATGATAAAAATCATTTTAAAAAGATGCTAAGTAAATATTTACATTAATGAAAAAGAGCACTTTTTGCTAAGAGTGCTCTTAAAAAACATATAGTTATTCAGTTACATATATAGTTGCTCCGGCCACAACTGCTACTTTTCTCCGTAATCGTTTCATTTTATTCAGCTTTATAACCTCTGGTATATGCTTCCTATCATATTTCCTCATATAGGCTTCTCCATCTGGAGTAACTAATTGTAAAACAATCTCACAACAAACCTCCTAATTCAAATTATTCCTTTCTAAACTGAAAATCCAACTGTCTTGATTGCTTGATTTCCTCAATTACTTTACGAATACCTTCTTCAATCTTATCTTCTTTTACATTCGAAACATTTAATTTTAATAGTTTTTCTTTAGGAAAATCCCTCATATAATTCTTATCAATAGTATCGACACTTATTTGAATGTCACCTAATTTTTGTATAAGTGTTTCTGTAACTATGTTTTTCTGCATTTCTAAACAAGTGTGTATTCCAAGTGTGTTTTGTCTATTATATGTAAATAATGATGAATTTTCATTTTGCACTTTTTCTAATGTTTCTGCTAGTTTTATTGATCTATTGTAGTAGGAAGAATTAATTTTACTTTTATGACGTTCAAACATACCACTCTTTATATAAATTTCTAAAGCCGCTTGAGAAATCATCGGACTATCAATATCTAGTATTTTTTTGTATGTATAGAAAGCATTTGCAATGGATCGTGGGATGACCGCAACTCCAACCCGTAAACCTGGAAAAATAATCTTCGAATAACTTTTCAAATATATGACATGACTACAATTATCCAAGCTATATAACGGATCTGCTTTTGAATCAGTTTCTAAATCTGCTAAATAATCATCTTCCACTATAAATACATTGTATTTCTTAGCCAATAGTGTGATTTTTTCTTTCTCATCTTTAGAATAAGACGTTCCAAGCGGATGATGATATCTCGGTATCGTATAGAAGAATTTTATTTTTCCGGTTTGAAATATTTGCTCCAATTCATTCAAATCGATACCTTCATTCGTACGTTTAATACCGATTACAGGAACTTTATTTATTTCTAGATAATCAATATATAGATGATATGTTGGTTGTTCAATTAATACAGTTTCATTTCCATTCGGAAATGGTATAGAAGTTAATATAGCAAGTGCCTGCTGAACACCTGACGTTATAAAAATATTTTCTTCTTTTGTAAAGACTTGATAATTTGCTAGTTGTTTTTGAATAACTGGTATTAAAGATGGTAACCCTTTCGGCGTTCCATATACAAACAAATCATTTTTATACGTATCAATAGCCTTATTAATACAATGTTGAAAATCTAAATATGGGAAAACATCTGGATCTGGTGCTGAGGAAGCAAAATCAATTATCTCGTTATTTTCTATGGTACTCCCAGATTTCTTAACAACGTAATATCCACTTTGAGGGACAGAATATATAATATGACGCTTTTCTAATTCATGAAGCGCACGTATAACTGTCGCCTTATTACATTCATATTGCGTAACGAGTGACCGTATAGACGGTAATTTCTTTCCTTCATTTATTTCTCCATTTTGAATCATATTTTCTATGTCGTTTAAAATATGTAAATACTTATACATATTACACCTCCTTCAGCAATTTTCTATTTAATTATATCGATTTTATATTCATATAGCATTCATTCCTCAATTAGTTAATTTTCCGATCATCTATATCGTAAATCCCAATAGCGTATGAATCATTTTCAATCCATTTCTTTACTGCTTCTGTTTTAAGTACCCCTTCAACTTCTTTTTCTATTTTCTGTCCAAGTTCTCTCGCCCTTACTTCACCATCGCTAATCTTAGTTTTTATATCAATGGTAACAGGTTGATTCTTTTTATAATTTATTTGCTGAATCCCAAACCCTTCATATCCATTCTTCCTGAATACGTCATCAAATATCTGTCCAAAAACTAACTCCCATCTATGTTCTGCATTTACAATCTCTTTGTTTCTTTGAGATATATTTACTTTATAGGACATAATACCTTGAATTTGCAATCTTTTATTAATTTCTTTTTTTATTTCGTTAGCATTTTCGCTATCAGCAATTTCTAAATCTACTATTCTTGCTTTTTCATCCCATATAGCAGCACTAAAAAAAGATTCCTCCTTTACCGCTGCTGTAGCAATATCCATCACTATAGAATCTTCACTTTTAGCATCTTCAATCTCATTCTCACAGGCACATAATAAAGCAAATGGAATTAAAAATACAAGTACCTTTGTTCCCTTTCTCATGTAGCACCCCTCCACACATTTTCATTTACGATAAACTTTTTACTTTGACATATAAATACCTTCTATAATTATTAAATTTAACATTATTTCACATTTCCCCCACTTAACAAGGGAATTACAATTAATAAATAGAATATCTCTATGAATAAATAAAAAGTGAGGGATATATAATGCAACGTGTAAATACGATTGATATTAGTAATGTACTACAATTGGAAAAAACTCTTTCGACTTTATTAAATAAGATGATTTCTTCAAAACTAGACCTTGAAAATTGGTTAAAAGAGCAGTCAAAAGTAATTTGGGAAATCGAAGAACAATTAAGATTACATTACATCGCCTTTCAATGTAATACGGATGATGAAGAAATAAAGGATACATTTGAACATGATCAACAATTTGTAAAGCCACTTTTAAAGCGGTACCAAAATTTATTGGATAATAAATATTTAGAGTCACCTTTTCGAATGGAATTAGATTCTAACGTATATGGTTTATTAGATACAAAAATAAAAAATGCTCAAAAGTTATTTTGTGAGGAAAATATTGAATTAGAAATACAGGAAGACAAATTAGTCACAGAGTACTTTGAAATCACTGGAGGATTAAGTGCCATTTGGGACGGAGAAGAAAAAACGATAACAGAATTACAATCCTATTTACAAGATTCGAATCGTGACATCCGTAAAAAGGCAAAAACTATTATTTCTGAACAATTTTTATCTGTTGAAAAAGAACTCCAAAACATATTAAATCAATTAATTGAAATTCGCCATCAAAAAGCAAAAAATATTCAACTAGAGAATTATCGCGATTATATGTTCAAAAAATACGAGCGTTTTGATTATTCAGCGATAGATTGCTATGAACTAGCCGAATCCATACGTAAGTATGTTGTGCCTCTTAAAGATAAAATAATGCTAGAGAAAAAAGAAAAACTGCAAGTAGATACACTTCGCCCTTGGGATGTATCAGCTGTAACTCCAGATCAAAAAGTACTTAAACCTATTGCAAATGAAAATGATTTAATTGAAAAGAGCACTCATATCTTTAATAAACTAGATGTTGAATTTTCAGCACTTTTAAACCGAATGTATAAACACAATTGTCTTGATTTAACAAGCCGCAAAGGAAAAGCAGCTGGTGGCTTTTGTGAGTACTTACCAGCTTCACAATTATCTTATATTTTTATGAACTTAAATTATACACAAGATGATATTATCACTTTTATACATGAAATGGGTCATAGTATTCATAACGAACTCATAAAACCATTAGAATTACGACAGTATATAGAAATTCCAGCTGAAACAGCTGAACTAGCCAGTATGACAATGGAGTTATTCTCGCTTAATTATTGGGATACCTTCTATACAGACAAAAAAGATTTAAAACAAGCAAAAATTAACTTCTTTAAAGATGTTATTTCATATTTACCTATTATGCTTATTGTAGATCAATTTCAACACTGGCTGTATGAAAATCCAATTCATACTTCTGAAGAAAGAAATGAAAAATACTTACAACTTCAAAAACATTATCAATCTAGCGTCATACATATTGATGGCTACGAAAACTGGATAGCAACGAGTTGGTTACCTGTACTCCATATTTTTGAAGTACCATTTTATTATATTGAATACGCGATTGCCCAACTTGGGGCATTACAAATGTATAAACAATATAAAGAGGATCCTAAGCAAACACTAGAAAATTATAAAAAGGCATTATCACTAGGAAGCTCGCAATCTATAAAAGAAGTATATGATGCAGCCGGTATTCGTTTTGATTTCTCTGGTGAAACCATTAAAGAACTAATGCTATTTGTAGAAAAAGAATTAGAATTACTTGAGCAATTATAAGAAGAAAACTACACCTATATTTTAGGTGTAGTTTTCTTCTTCATTTTATTAATCAGTTCTATGTACTGAGTATCACCATATCCGATTGTTGGAAAAAGATAAAACAACTTTGTTAATAATTCTTGATTTGATAAACCTTTATTTTTAGAGATGAATTTCATTACGATATTATCTTCTTTTAGCATTTCTAAATATAAATCTATAGCTTGATACATTACAGGTGGTACTTTATGATAAGTCTTTTTATGGTTTACTAATACTTCATTGTATATAGTAGAATAATCCCCCAATTCAAGTTCAATTTGATTTACTTTAAATTCATCCTCCCTGAAACTATTTAAGTATACTTTCCCCTCATAGCACGACTGCTCAAGGTATGAAAGTAAAGTAAGTAGATTCATTTGGCAAAACATATCTTCACCGAACCATAAAACAATACATTTATACTTTTTCGCAAATAGATTTTCTAACGGATCTATAACTTTTTTTGCATAATTTTCGACTGAACTGTTATGACCTTCTGCTCTTATTTTAATAAACTCTTCATCAAAAACTTGTGCAGTAACGCTATTTACACACATGGCCTCGTTAAATGGGGCATAATCAGACTCACCCATTAGCTCCTCCGTTTTAAATTCTTCATACATCATTTGACCATTCAATATGTTAAGTACATCTTTATCAAATAGCTCACTATTCTTATTACGTAACTGTTCAACCTCTAATTTTCTAGAAATATTCATTTTGAACTCCCCTTCTTTATTTATATTGAGTTTAACAAATGATTGAATAGGCATGTTGTTCGTTGGTATTCTCTTGGATTCATTCCAAAAATATTTTTACATATTCAATTTAGCCGTTCCTATTTATAGTGCGATAGAATATTCATTTGCTGGAAATGGGAATATCATTGACTATGAGTATTCTATTACAAAAGAACTATTTGAAGGCTATCAAGAGGAAAATGAACTACCTAAAGAAATGATAGACAAGTTTCTATTATTTGTTAAATTAAAGGAAATTTTTGAATATAGC
>NZ_JBNLYC010000191.1:0-7004 GCF_050172015.1 Bacillus sp. GMa5/1
GGACTTACAGATAGTGTCGCATTAAAAAGCAATGTTGTTACACCATTATTACAAAAAGTGAATGAAGACAGTCAAATATTTAATTCTAATATTATTGCTACTCATACCAAAATAGTATATACATGGAATGAAATTAAAGAAGGATTACTTGAGGGGCAATGTGTACTATTTATGGAAGGAGAAAATCGGTCACTTCTAATAAATACAAAAGGCTGGGCAGAGAGAGCAATTCAAGAGCCAATTTCAGAAGTTACTATTAAAGGATCACATGATGGTTTCATTGAAAATGCCACAAAAAATATAGGCTTAATTCGTCGATATCTTCCTTCTGCAGAGTTAAAAATCAAAAAGTTGACGATTGGAGAACGGGCCACTTCTTTCGTATACTTAATTTACTTAGGTGATGTAGCAAACGCAGATGTAGTCCAAGAAGTAGAAACCAGAATCTGTAAAATTAAAACAGATGCAATATTGAGCATTGGTGAACTATCTAATTTTACAAAGGATCAAAATTGGTCTCCTTTTCCACAGGCTTATTTAAGCGAACGCCCAGATGCTATTTCAAATCATATACTTGATGGAAAAGTAGCGGTGTTAATGGATAGATCCCCTGGCGCAATGATTGTTCCAATGAATTTAATTGGATTCTTTCAAACTCCAGATGATTATAATATTCATTGGCTCGTTGCATCATTTTTTCGCTTATTACGATTTGCAGGATTTATTATAGCTATTTTTTTACCAGCATTTTATATAGCTATAGTCTCTTTTCACTTTGAAATCATTCCTATAGATTTATACACTTCTATTGCAACGTCAAGAGTCAAAGTCCCTTTCTCTCCCTTATTGGAAGCTTTTATAATGGAAATCACACTGGAAATGCTACGTGAAGCGGGTATTCGCTTACCACAACCAATTGGACAAACCATTGGAATAGTTGGAGGAATTGTAATTGGACAAGCGGCTGTTCAAGCTGGTCTTGTTAGTAACGTCATGGTTATCATCGTATCTATTACAGCCATTGCTTCATTTATTGTTTCTAATTATGATTTATCAAGTTCTATACGCCTTATTCGTTTTCCAATGATGTTATTGGCTTACTTTTATGGCATTGTAGGTATTGTTAGTGGATTAATGCTCTTATTTGCTCATTTTGTTTCACTAACTTCATATGGTTCACCATATGGATTGCCAATCGCGCCATTTCGTCTCCAAGAGTTAAAAGATTCTTTTGTAAGATTTCCTATTTCTATGCTTACCAGCCGTTCGAGTACAGGGCAGCCGAAACAAAGAAAGAAAAAAGAAGGTGGTTAACATGGGGAATCTTAAATTTAAAAATATAACTTTATTCGAATTTATTATTTTCATCCATTCGCTGCAACTTGCATCTGGTATGTTAATTATGCCAAGCCCACTTGCAACTACTGCTGGCACAGATGGCTGGATTTCAATCATTCTTGGATGGATGGTTACTTCTATAATCGGTGTATTTATTATATTAATGTTACAAAAAAATCCCAACAAAAATTTCTCACAAATCTTAAAAACATACTTTGGTAAATGGATAGGGACAATTCTTTTTCTTACATATGCCTTTTATCTATTTTTTGCTGGATTTAATACTTTATTAAAGGCAACTGATATTGTAAAAGTGTGGATATTCCCTTCCACTCCTGCTTATCAAATCACCATATTATTACTATTACCTTTTATTATTTTAGCCTTGAGTGGGTTAAGGGCTCTTACTAGTTATTCTATGCTTGTTTTCTTCTTCACTACTTGGATGCCACTATTTCTTCTTTTTTCACTAAAGAGTAACTACAATCCTTTACACCTACTACCTATTTTTAAAGAGGGATTATACCCTATTTTAAAGGCAACAAAAGAAACTATTACTCCTTATGCTGGCTTAGAAATTGCATATTATATATATCCGTTCTTACAAAAAAAACAAAAGGCCATAAAAGGACTACTAATAGCGAATACTGGAACCATGTTTTTCTATCTATATGTTACTATTCTTTCTTATATATACTTTAGTCCAGAGGGGATAAAAGACGTAATTTGGCCCGTATTTCATTTGTTACAAGGGGTTCGTTTTTCTTTCATGGAACGATTAGAAATTATTTATATCGCTTACTATTTAATTGTATTCTCCACTACTTTATATCCGTATTTATTTTTCAGTTTTGAATCTATGACCATATCACTTCAAAAAAACGCCCGAAATTGGGCGCTGCTTGCTTTTATGTTATTTATAGTTGGGCTATTTATTTTCCTAAATCCCGATGTGGATCAATATTTGTTTATATATTCTCTTATGGATATCTTAAATGTCATTTTCTTTATTCTATTACCAATCTTATTTTTCGCTTACAGTATTCTTTTTACTTGGATTACTAGGAGGAAACAACTTTGATTCGAAAATGGATATGGATTGTAATTTGTTGTGTGTATATAATTGGTTGTAGTCAGAGAATTCCTCTTGAGAAGGTTTCATTAATCCTTTTAATTGGCTTGGATAGAACCTCTAATGGAAACATAAAAGTTGGAACAAGCATACCACTCTTTCATCATAAGCAGCAAAAAAGTACTATAGAGCATTGGACACAAGCATCAACTGTATATAATGGATTCAGTAAGATAGATACGAAGTTAACGGGATATCTGACAGCTTCCAAAGCTGAAATCATTTTAATTGGGAAAAAATTAGCGCAAGAAGCAAATTGGTTGCAGGAGCTTGATTCTTCTTACCGTGATCCTTACGCTACCATTAATGCTAAAGTAGTACTTGTAGATGGGCCTGCAGAAGAAATTTTTAAAATTTATAAGCCTAGTAAACCATCACTATCATCTTATATAAATGGTGTAATCGAATCCTCAATTCAAAATAACCAATCCGTTTCTTCTACAATTCAGCAATTAATGAGAGAACAAAATGAAGATGGAATGACGCAAACTGTTCCAATTATCAAAAAAACAAAGAATGAAATCGACACAGTAGGAATTGCATTTTTAAATCGAAAAGGGAAATATTTGACTTATATCCCTAAAAAAGATGTTAAATTTTTCAATCTTATAAATAAGCCAAAAAGTAACGGGCGAATGATACTACACCTTGCACTTCCTCCTAAAAATTCCAACAAAAAAACAAATACTTCTATCTTCGTACAGAACGCGACAAGGAAGGTAGATGTTACTTTTCAAAACGGAAAGTTTGTATTTAATCTCGATATATATGCTAATGTAGCTTTAATAGAAAAAACCAATCCTAATTTAATTAAGGGGTACTATGATAATAAAAAAAATATAAATAATTTAAAAAGTGCTATTCAAAAAGAAATTAATAATAATTTACAAAATATGTTGTATGAAATACAGCAGAATAAAATTGATCCAATCGGATTATCCCTATATGCTAAAGCATTTCAATATAAAGAGTGGAAAAAAGTAAAAGGAGATTGGTCGCAAGCGTTAGCAGAGGCTAAAATAAATGTAAAGACACACGTCAAAATAAAAGATACTGGGACCATTAGAAATTAGTCTAATATTTAATAGCATTTCTTAATAGAATTTTCCCTCTTCAATAATTATTATGTAAAAGATACTAATTCAAAGAAAGATCTAATGGTTAAATGCTAACTACTAGATCTTTCTTTTTATCTAAGTATTTTTTTAGGATTACAATTTTCCTATAGTAAACAAGCACAGGTTTCTAAATTAAGTTACTGCAGAAAATATAACTCTGGCGCAATATCCCTACCAGCTTTCATTCCAATAGTAACTCCATGATATAACATCAAAGATGAAATCCCTCAACTTAGGTATTTGACTTTTTAAATTTATACAAATGTCTTAGCTCTATGTACTGTGATATATAGGTCCACATCAATATGTTATTGCATCATATACTGAACAGATAATTTAAATTACTTTTATAAAGGATGATGAGGATGAACCTAGAAGATATACAAAAATCCTATGGCGTAATTGTAAGTTTAGGAGGATTGTGTCAAGTCACCAACCAAATCAAAAGACACAATTTAAGAACATTTTCTGGACCTTTAGATTGGTTTTATTATCCATCACTTTCAGATGTAAACAGATTACTTCAAAATCGATTTAAAAAATTTATGAAGTTGGAAAATATGATTATAGAAGGTTCAGAAAGTTACGGTCTTATTGAATCAGAATTTGATAATCAAATTAAATGGGCAGAACGAATTACCTACTGTATAAAGGACACTTATTATAATTGTTTTTCAATGCATGATTTTCCTATTAATTCAGAAAAGGATTTGAAATCAACCTATCCTTCTTTTAAAGCTAAATTAGACACTAGAATTAATCAATTCCTTGAAAAAATAAATAGTAGTGAATCCATTTTATTCATTAGAATTTGGGGAAATCGAGATGAAGCGGTTGAATTACAAAACGTATTATCTAAAATTACAAATAAGGATTTTAATATCCTTATTGTTAATTTCAAGGAGGGTATATCTAATATTGTTGAACAAAATTGGGGAATATCGCGGGTTTGTTCAATTGAACTCCCACGTTATCAGGATAGATGGGAAGGTGATGATTCCGATTGGGATGTTATTTTAAACAAAATAACATTAACTTAATAATTTCCTTCTTACTTTTAACATGATTTGGCCCGTAAAATCAAATAGGTGTAGAGAAATAAAATTCCTGTCTAATTGATACACACTTAATTAACAAAACGTTCATATAATAATTCGTAAGTCCTTCTTTATTGAATAAATAGTTCTTTACAAAATTAATTCCATCACTAGAGCACCTTTATGCGGTGCTCTTTTTTGAATTTATAAAATGTAAAAATAGTTGTTCCATTTTCCTTCAAATGACTAATTCCCTTTGTTATTCTTCTGTTGATTTCTGTATAATCATTTATGCGATCAGCATATTCTGCTTATGTAGTGCATTCACGACTACTTACTTCCATACTTTATCTTATATTTTGTCTTCTTGGATATTTCATTACAAGCTTCTTCAATTCCCTTGATTTCCTTCCCCTTCTTTTATCTTAAGAACAAGCAATTTCTTTCATTAATATTAAATAAACTAAAGCATAGATTTTAAAAGAACCTAATTTACATATAATTAATGATAAACTACAATGTGTATTCTCCACGTTTAATCAGCATCTGAATTATAAATCTAACATATTTTTTTTAGTTGATTGTCATTATGGTACAACCGTGTATACATTTACCAAACAAACTACATAGTTTAAATTAGTAAAATATATAGAGAGGAAGGAAATAAATCTATGAAAGTCATAATTTTGTGTGGCGGAAAAGGGCTTCGGATGCAAGGAATTTTAGAGGACATTCCCAAACCATTAGTTCGAGTTCAAGGAAAGCCTCTCCTCTTGCATATAATGAATTGGTATAGAAAATATGGACATTGTGATTTCATTTTGCCCTTAGGATATAAAGGTGAGAAAATTAAGGAATATTTTATGGACTTTAGCTGGAAAGAGAATGACTTTAGTTTGAATTTTAAAACCAGTCAATATACGCTACTTCAGAAATTAGAAAATTGGAATATACACTTTATAGATACAGGAATTGATACAATGACCGGGGCAAGACTCAAAAAACTTGAATCCTTTGTACAGGGTGAAACCTTTTTATTAACTTATGGTGACGGATTAGCCAATATAGATATTGATCAACTAATAGCATTCCATAAAGAAAAAGGAAAAATTGCTACATTAACTGGAATTAAAAAAAATAGTCAATACGGCCTATTGGCGGTCGAAGATGGAATTGCTATTGATTTTAAAGAAAAACCATTACTTGATGAAGTAATTAATGGCGGTTTTTTTGTATTTAACAAAGAAATATTCGATTATTTAAGTAATAATGATGATTGTGTTCTAGAAGAAGATCCTCTTCGAAATTTAATAAAAGACAATGAGCTCGCAGTCTATGAACACAATGACTTTTGGGCTAGTGTCGATACACCTAAAGATTTAAAAACTGTAAATGAAAGTTGGAATCCAAATAAATTTTAGTGGAGAGGACTGAATAAGCATTGAACTCTAATGATAAAAAAATAAGTTTACCTCGATTGTATATCCCCTCTAATGAGAAAATAGTTAACCCACTTTCAACAGGAATTAAAGCTTCAAATCTCTCCAAAAAAAATACTCAAAAAAGAATTGATCCCCAATTCTATAATCAACAACATGATCTAAATAATCATTTCTGCGTCATTGTAGGTAGTGAGTATGTCTTGAAAATTATTGCTTTACAGCAATCATTAATGCAGTACTCAGAAAAATTCACATTGTGGATTTGTTGTATAGATCCTTTTGTATATTCACTATTAAAAGAAATGAGTTTAATTAATGTAAACCTTTTACAAGTTGAAGAATTGGAAGATCGTGAATTAAAAGCAATTAAGAGAAAAAGAAAAGTAAATGAATATTGTTGGACTTTAAAATCTGTCTTGATAGAATATTTATTGGTCAATTATGATTTACCATCTATTCTATATTGTGATGGTGATTTATGCTTTTTCTCTGACCCTAATATTATTTTTGAGGAATGGGGTGACCATTCTATTTTCCTAACCCCCCAAAGAGATCGTGATTGGGTAGAAAAAATGTATGGAAAATATCAGGCTGGTCTAATTGGATTTAAGAATGATCTCTATGGACTAAAAAGTGTAAGATGGTGGAAAAATAAATGTATAGATTGGTGCAGTGCCGAGGCTGAGGAGGGGAAATTTGGAGACCAAAAGTATTTAGATTATATCCCTATATATTTTCCAAAAGTAAAAATTTCAAATAACTTAGGTATAAATGCTGCGCCTTGGAACTGTATATATAATAACGATTATAAAATTGACAAGACTAAAAACGATATATTTATTGAAAACGACAAACTAGTTGTTTACCATTTTGCATGTATTACTATCTTTACTGAAAATGATTTTGATCTTTGGTCTTTGGGAGAAATTTCAATACC
>NZ_JBNLYC010000192.1:0-6850 GCF_050172015.1 Bacillus sp. GMa5/1
AAAACTATGAAATTTTATGTAGTGATTAGATTACTACATAAAATTTCATAGCGAATACACTTAAGGAAAAAACGTTCCATTAAATTAATGTGATATCTATCGAACGAATTGAGAATGTACTTAGGGGGAATTTCAAGTGAAAACATTTGGTAAAGTATTATTAACTGGCGCATTAGCTTTAGGCGGTTTAACGGTTATGAACATTGAAACACCAAAAGCACATGCTGACGAATGGGATGGTTGTCATTACATTTGTGGTCCTGGTGAAACGGTGAACGGTGTTACAGTTCAGGTACACTCTACACAAGTTACTTTTGGTAACAGCGTAATTGCAAGAATTACAAATGACCGAGCTGAAGAAATTCATTACAATGTCAGCCTTGAAAAGAAATATGGCGATAGATGGGGAGAATTTGAAACCAACTTCCGTTGGCAAAATCAATGGGTCCCAGCTGGAAGCAATGATGAAATTGCAACTTTCACAGGATATGGTGATGATATTTATGAGGATGGAACATATCGTTATAAAGTCGAAATAAAAGGCGCTGACGGTTCTATTGATACAATTTACACAGCAGGAATGAAAGTTACAGGACGATAGCTTATGAACAAGCTCCATTATTTATGATTGTATTTTTGAAAATATCATTGATAATTGCGTTGATGTTATTATTAAAATAAGCTCTTCGGGGCTTATTTTTTTATACAAAAATTAGAATATGAACATTCAGAAAATTACACCTTTACACCATTAAAGTTTGTTGCTATTATAGGAATACATCAAATGTTACAATACTCAACAAATTGTACAAATTCTCCGATTACACGAATGAAATGAAAATACATTGCTGATGGTAACATTTATAGTTGGGATCCCGTAGCTCAGCAGGGAGAGCGCCACCTTGACAGGGTGGAGGTCGTGAGTTCGAGCCTCTCCGGGGTCATACAGTTAGTTATATCAAGGGTTTTAGTACGTTTCTTAACAATTAAAAATGTTATGGTCATTACCAAACTGGTACGACTAAACGAAAACCACTTCGCAAAAAAATGCGGGGTGGTTTTTTGTTGTTAAAATTTGCTGTCCTTGATTTTTTGGACGATAGAGAGTTTAAGAATGTTACACCGAAAACGCTACAAAGCTATCGGGATATTCTGAAACAGTTTGAAATTTTCTGTTTAGAACATGATGTTATCAATGTCGAGGATATTACTACAAGTATTATGAAGCGATATATCTTGCACTATCAAAAGAAAGGAAACAACGCAACCACTACAAACTCTAAGTTGCAACGTATTCGTGCTTTTCTTAATTATATGATTGAATGTGAAGTCATTAAGAATAATCCTGCTAAGAAAATACAGAAAGCACGAGAAGATGTACGTATTGATGTATTTACGGATTATCATATTAAACAAATGCTTAACTACTATAGAAGGATTAAACAGCGTGAAAAAACCTTTTACGCTTATCGTGACTATTCCATTATCGTTGTTTTACTTGGTACAGGGTTGAGACAATCTGAATTATGTTCCCTAAAGTGGACTGATATTGACTTCAAATATCAAACTTTATCTGTATTTGGGAAAAGTCGTAAAAGAGAATCTATTCCTGTTGCCGATAAGGTAATTATGGAATTAGCAACATACAAAACATTTTGCGAACAGATCTTTGTAGAAAAAGAACTTTCAGAATACGTATTTACAAACCGTTCCAATAAACAATTAACTCCTAATGCGGTACAAAACGTCTTTAAACATCTAGCCAAAATTATGAATTTTAAAGATGTACGTCTTTCCAGCCATACATTTAGACATACATTCTGTCAACGCTGTATCCAATCAGGAATGAGTACATTTGCGGTTCAAAGGTTAATGAGACATTCGTCCATAGTAGTAACAGAAAGATACGCAGCTATGTGGGGAAATGACTTAAAAGAACAAAACGACAAGTTTAATCCTTTAAATACGATAGATATATAAATAGGAAAAAAGCCACCTACGGCAATAGGTGACCAAAATTCAAATTCAAAACTAAATAACGGAAATTCCGTACATTCAGCACCTCCATTATAAATTTTTCAAAAATATAATGCAAGAGGTCTAGTTTCCTATTGTCTTTTTTAGCTATTGTACAGAGATTTCCGAATGTGGGAATGACCTAACACCACACTAAACACTTGAACAGGTTAGCTAAGCCAATGTCATAAAATTAAGCGTCCTAACAGATAACGGTTCCTTGTTTACGTTGTTAAGAGTCTAGGTGAGAACGACCACTAACGGTTCGGCTGGTTGCTTGGTGTACTACGGTACAGGTAGCAACGAATAAGAAAGATCATATTAGGTTACGAGTAATTAAGGGTATGTCAGTAGTACAATTCCTTCCCTAAGTTTTTCAGCATGTTGGACAAGCATGACATGTTAAAAGTTCGTTGCAGATGAAAATCTAGCGTTCAAACAAGGTGATACGATGGAAACCTCAGCAAACTCAGTTCAATTCAGTATTAAAGAACGTCTACTTTTATAGCACTTTGTTTTCTGAAGTGTTATAAAGGTAGTCATTCTTCTGTCCAATATTTCCTAGACAAATCTAGTTAATTCAGCGAAAAGGAAAACCTAAAGTCAAGAGATTCAAATCATTTTAATTACCACTAAATACGGATATTTGTAGAAGAAAATAACTACTAATCAAATTTATTTGTCCTATTTTATTCTTTTCTTGCAAGTAAGTAAATGTAAGACGAATCTTACAGAACTATAGAGGAAAAGGAGTTTAGGTATGTTATTAAAACGTCCAGTGCAAACAAAAATTAACATTATCGATTCAATTATGGGTAGTGGTAAAACTAGTTGGGCAATACAGTTCATGAAGAACGCACCAGCGTATCAAAAATTTATTTACATTACCCCCTTCATAAATGAAGTAGAACGAATAATAATTTCTGTTAATCGTAATTTCCAGCAACCACAAGCTGATTGTAAAGGAGAAACAAAGCTAGAAGATATTAAACGTCTCATCTCAGAAGGTAAAAACATTGCTTCGACACACTCACTTTTTAGAAATATAGACCGTGAAGTCATTGATCTGTTAGACATGGAGAATTACACAATAATCCTAGATGAAGTTATGGATGTTATTGAACAAGTAGATGTTTCAAAAGATGACTTAAAAATGCTAACAGAAAACGAGGTAATTGGGGTAAATCAAAACGGTGTTGTTCACTGGAAGCAACTTGATTATAGAAAAGGGTATTTTGAAAAGTTGAGGAACCTAGCTAATTCAGGAAACCTAATGATGTACGAAGACAAAGGAAATGAACCGAGTGCATTATATTGGATATTTCCTGTTGATATATTTAAGTGTTTTGAAGAAGTTTTTATTCTGACCTATATGTTTGATGGACAGATTCAGCGTGCTTATTTTGATTTATTCGGTCAAGAGTATGTGTATCAATCAGTTGTAAAAGAAGGCGATAACTATAAGTTAGCACCATATGTGTCTTTTAAAAATGAAGACCGTTCACATTTGAAGGAACTGATTAACATTTATTATCTTTCACCTAAAGATAAAAAGGATATGAACAAGATGGGGAATAAGCATAATTATTTTAGTGTGTCTGATTTAAAAAAGAAAACTAAAAATAAGGATACAAAGAAAGTCATTAGAGATAACGCTTATAACTTCTACCGTAATAAATGTAATGTACCTACTACTGAGGTCATGTGGACTACTTTTAAAGAGTTTAAAGATAGCCTAGCACCTATGGGGTTGAAAGAACACTTTGTAAGTGTAAATGCACGTGCTACAAACCAATTCCAGCATAAAAGGACATGTATCTATTTAGCTAATATTTATACAAATCCTTTGATAAAACACTTTTTTAATAAGCAAGGTATACAGCTTAATGGTGATTTATTTGCATTATCAGAACTACTTCAATGGCTTTTCCGCAGTCGTATTCGTACAGGAAAATCAATAGATGTTTTTATTCCATCTAAGCGAATGAGAACGTTGTTGGAACAGTACCTCAATAATGAAATTTAATTACTTCCTCTACTTTTATTGCTTAGTAAAGAAACGCTGTAACCCTTGATAACACTGGGTTTCTTGAATATTTCCTTATAAGAAAGATATAAAAATATTATAAGTATTAAAAGACAATCCCGAATAACACTTCAAGGGATAGCCTAAGCTACCCCTCTTCGTGATTATTCAGGGCATACTTTAATAGCTATATAGAATAGTATTATTTCTAGAAATAGTGGTGAGGGCATTCTTTGCCCGAACACGAGGCGTAGCCGAGGTAGAATAAAAAATCAATAACATGATATAAGTACCTTAATAAGTATAGGAGGAAATGTCTTGGAACTAGAACGATATTCTTACAATCCATATAAGAAGAAATACAAGGGGCATTGGCACTATCGCTGTAGACATTGCGAAAAAGTCATATATGTTCCTAAAGAACCTGAGGGGGGTGGATATTATATTTGGATTTACTGTGACGAATATAGCCCGACAGGTTCAATGTTCTGTTCAATGTTCTGTTCAAAGGAATGTATAGAAGGAGTTGACCGAAAATTAAGAAAAGTCGAGGATGGGCATAATCGCCTATCCTTTTATTTTTTATCATCATATCTTTCCACGAGAATAGCATTGGGAAAGCATTAAGAATTTGGATCATAAAAGAAGATTTATTAGTAGAGTTACTCCAAAATCTGGCTTTTTCGTGTAAGGAATATAACTTTTTGTTGTTCTGATAAAAAACTTTCAATTTAATGTCCTATTATGAAATGAAATTGCAAGTACCTAAGTGTAAGGGCTGGTTCAAGTCCACAAAAAAATACTTGGAGGTACTAACAATGAAAACAAACGTTAAGAATAGCATTATTTATTTAGGGGAGTTTGCTACAGACACAGAAACTATTCGATTAGGGGACTGTGATATTTTAGGACTACAAATAGAGACAAAAAGTGATGGAGGTTGGTTTTCTGTACTTGGTGAAACAGATGAAAAAGGAATTGTTAAGCGTTTAATTATAGACCTAGAACCAATTGATGAGAATCCAGATGAAGAAGATTATGATAATTGAATAAGAAAAGCGAATTAAAAGGCTAAATTATTTGGAAAGGAAAGGTGTTTATGAATGGTATTGGATTTAACAACATAAAATTGACAGATAAGGATGTATATAAAATACTGTATCTAAACAAGGTGGAAGGATTACAACCACACCAGCTAAAAACAATGTTCCCAATCACTAAGGCAACTATTAGAAGTATTGTAAATGGTAAGAGTCGAAAAGATTGTTATGGCTTGTTTATGAAATACAAGGGTAGCCACAGTGACGAGTTTATGAAACTAGCTAAATAGTGACTAGATAATCTTAATAGTATATTAACCCTCTCAGATTATTTCTGAGGGGGGATTATATATCGTAATTTCATGGATCTTATGTGTGAATTCAGTTATGGGGTGCACAATCAGTGAAATGTTGAAAAGTAGTGTTCAGCCCTTGATACGACTGCATCCATTAGAATGGATTAGTTGTGCCTTTCTGTGCAATTGTCACTTTTCCCACTTCAACGCCCTCTTTATACATTCGTCTCAGAATATTTTTTCTGCACAGTGGAACAGCCAAAAATAAAGAGAGACCACCAGTATTAGCTGTTAGCCTTCTTTTTAGCCCTAATAAGTGTACTTTTACTAATACCTGTGATTTCCTCAACTTGCTTATATGATTGGGTTTCTAGTAGCCCTAAAGCGTGTTCTATCTGTTTTTTACTGTACTTATTTGGACGTCCTTCTCTAAAGTCGTCACGCTGTTTGGCAATGGCTTTGCCTTCCTGAGTACGTTCTACAATTAAGTTTCTTTCCATTTCTGCCACTGCTAATAATGTAGTTAAAAAGAACCTTCCCATTGTCGTATCTTCTAATAGTCCCACATTTAAAACATGGACTCTTATACCTTTTGAAAATAGTCCTTTTACGATTTCGATTCCCTCAACAGTGTTTCTTGCTAGTCTATCTAGTTTAGTGACAACTAATGTATCACCTTCTTTTAGGATTGAAAGAACTTCTTGTAATTGCGGTCTATCTGATTTAGTTCCTGTAAACTTCTCAGAATAGATTTTGTCACAGCCTTCATTTTCTAATGCTGTTAATTGTACCTCTAATTCTTGTGACACCGTACTTACTCGTGCGTATCCGTATTTCATTATGTAATAGCCCCTTTTTTACCGTTCATTTATGACACTAAGTTATGACACTTTTCAATACCTTGATAATACAGCAGTGCTTTTTCGGTGTCAATACTATTAAGTTATGACACCACCTTGAAATAAAAAAGCCGATTTCCTGTACGTTAAGAAATCGACTTTAAATAATCCTCTAAACGAGGGGTTTTCACTTCTATCCTAATTCTTATGTATCAAGTCTTGTGTTTTGATTGTAAATAATAATACGTATATTTAAAAATCTATCTTAGATTCTATATTTACTACAAAGGTATATATCTTCTTTTGATTTCAAACAACAAAAAATACCCAACACCTTCAATTCAAGATGTTGGATGACTTATTAAATATTAAAGAAATTTAAATCAGAGTCCAAGGAATCCAATACTTCAGCTTCTGCACGCGTAGGTTGCTTATTCACAATTCACGTAGCATTCTGCCAGCAAACAGACGTCCTGTACGCTAACCCAGAAATCTCTTGCCGATGACTCAGGTGGCACTTCATACATTTTTTTCTAAAATAAAAAGAGAATCTTATTAGATTACCTATCAATACGCCTTCTAATACTAGAATGCAAAAAACGAATAGTAATTAAAGTTCATCAATAATATTGA
>NZ_JBNLYC010000193.1:0-6799 GCF_050172015.1 Bacillus sp. GMa5/1
ATGAGCAAAATACTATATTGAACTTACTCGTAAGCAATCATCTAATTTTTGAGATTAAGAAACTTATTTATCAAAGCAAAAGGAGAATTTATGTATGAGCAATTGCAAACCAATTGATGAATTAACTATTGAAGACCTAAAACAAAACCCCATTTGGGAATGGGCAATAGATGAAGAGGAAAACGAAGAACATGACGAAACATGGGTAAAACCAGCAGCAACTACTAATTTTACAGAGGAGCTAAACGGTTCAATCGTACTAGGCGAACTATTCTTACATAATGGTGAAAAATTCCCTATGATGTGTGAAATTGACATTGAAAATAACGAGGCAGTAATTCGTTCTGTTGTTTATTATAACGAAGCAGAAAATGAGTATATTGCTATAGAAGATATTGTGAAAACGGTCGAAATGCCGTTATCGATTATTATTAACCTAACAATTCATGCAGAATCCAAAACCTTACGCTTCACTGCACATAAAGTAGATATTTATAAAAATTCAATAACGACTAATTTAAATTAAAGTTGGGCGAAATAAAGAAAACAATTATTAAATAAAGTGAAGCTTTAATCAGTGGGGGTCTTACTGCCCAGCAAATAGCGGGATAAAAACCGGAAAATGATTATCGATTCCCCGGTTTTTCAAACTAGATTAAAGTATTCCCTTTTCTACTAAAGTCTCTGCGATTTGAACTGAATTCCAAGCCGCACCTTTTAATAGGTTATCAGAAACAATCCAGAGGTGGAATCCGTTTGGCATATCAGGATCTTTACGTATTCTTCCGACAAATGTATCTATTTTCCCTTCTGCATATAATGGCATTGGATACAGCTGTTTACTAGGGTTATCCTGCAAAATAACACCTGGTGCATCCATTAATACTTCCTTAATTTCCGTAACGGTTGCTTCTTTTTCCAGTTCTATATAAACTGATTCTGAATGCCCTGATACAACTGGAACACGTACACAAGTAGCTGCCATTTTCAGGTTTTCATCTTCTAATATTTTCTTCGTTTCTTGAATCATTTTTACTTCTTCAAAAGTAAAATCATTGTCTGTAAATATATCTACTTGAGGCAGTACATTAAACGCTATTGGGTAATGTTTTTTATCTTTTTTCGCCGGTAATATATTACTTTTCACTTCTTCACCAGCAAGCATAGACTTAGCCTGCTCTTGTAATTCATGAATCGCATGAATGCCAGAACCCGATACGGCTTGATATGTTGAAACGATAATTCTTTCTAAACCGAATGATTTTCGAATCGGCTGAAGTGCTGTTACCATCTGTAATGCTGAACAATTTGGAACTGCAATGATACCTTTATGCTGCTTTAAAGTATGCGCATTCACTTCCGGAACAACGAGCGGTACACCTTGTGCCATTCGGTACTCACTTGTGTTATCAATTACAATCGCACCACTAGAAACTGCATGAGTTACAAATTGTCTAGATACTTCTCCCCCAGCGCTAAAAAAGGCAATATCTACACCTTCAAAGCTAGTTGTTTTTGCCTCTTTTATAATTATCTCTCGTCCTTTGAATCTTACTTTCTTACCAGCGGATCGTTTTGACGAAAGCAATGTAACTTCAACTATATTAAACTTCATTTCATTCTCTAACAGTTCAATAATTTTTTGCCCTACCGCACCTGTAGCCCCAACAACAGCTACATGATAGCCCTTTTTTTTCATCTTTTCTCCTCCAATATCACCTAAATGAATATTTCTACAATTTCATTTTATACAGAATTTAATCATTTGGAAAATTAAAATACATGATATAATCATTCACAAATCATGATAATAAAAGAGGGATCGCTTATGGAAATGAGACATGTTAAAACATTTTGCGCCATTGTGAAGTATGGTAATTTTTCTAAGGCTGCGCATGCGCTAGGTTATGCGCAATCTACTGTTACAGCACATATGAAAGCTTTAGAGAACGATTTACATATTCCTCTTTTCGATCGGTTAGGGAAAAAAGTGCTACTTACAAAAGCAGGTCATCAATTTCATCCTTATGCATTAGAATTACTTTCAATATATGAAAAAGCGCAAGAAATCCCCCAAAATACAGATTATTTAGAAGGTACATTAAGTATTACATCTAATGAATCATTAGCGGTATACCGATTACCACAATTATTACGTACTTACAAACAGAAAAATCCGAAAGTAAATATCGTACTTGAAACAAACACAAATGAACAAGCATTACAAAAATTACGTGAAGGAGAAACAGACGTTATCTTCATAATTGGAGAAAGTATAGAACATAATGATTTTATTACGCGTACTTTGAGTAATGAAATATTTGGATGGATTTTACCAGATCATTCCGCTGCACATACAAATCCATTCCAGTTATTACAGGACACCCAGTTCATTTTTACAGAACAAAGCTGCGGCTATAGGCCAATGGTAGATCGTTTTTTATGTCAAAGTGGAAATATTCCAGCTAAAACATTTGAAACTTCCAATGTTGAAGTCATTAAACAATCCGTTATGTGTGAGTTAGGCATTTCAATTCTTCCTTATATCGTTGTACAAGAAAGTTGCCAAAAAGGACAACTATGTTTTCAACCTATCGAAACTCCAACAGTTATTCAAAGTTATGTAATCTATCATAAATCTAGATGGATTTCCCCGGTATTACAATCGTTCCTTTCCTTACTTGAACGAGACTAAAATATTAAGACGTACATAGAAAAAGAGTAATTGCCTAATAAGCAATTACTCTCTTTCATTAATTAGTATACTATTTATTAGTCTGTCCCCCACCTGCAATTAATTTACTACCTGAATATGTACCTTTGTTCATAAACACTTGATTAATTAATTCTTTTTGCTCAGCTTCCGACATTACTCCTTTTCCTTCTCCTAAATTCCCACTTTGTAATTTCCAAATCTTATTATGATCCCCATCAACCTTTTCATATTTTCCTTGTTTCCATCGTTCTAAAATTTCTACATATGTACTTCCCTGTACAAGATCATTACTCTTTACAATATCAATTAAGCTTTCAATCCGCTCTTGTGTAATAAAAATATAACCCCACTTTTGATCAGCTTTCGCTTTTTGATGTGCCATTTCATGTAATGCTGTCTGTATGTTCTCATCTGTCCATTTAAAATTTTTATTAAAACCACTATTCGGCAATGAATAATTTCCATTTTCTAAAAGCTTTGCATCTTCTGCTTTTACGTTACTATCAGCTAATACTTCTACTGCTGGAGCAGCTGGTGATGCCTTTTTCGCAGCTGGTTTACTATTATTTAAATAATGCAGCATACCATATGTTAAACCTACTCCAATTACCGCCATACCAGCTATAACACCTATTATTTTCAAAAATGTTTTCATCTCGCTTGTTTCCTCCCAAATATCTCCGTTCTGACTACCTAATTATTTCTTATATAAAAACTGTTACTTCATTCAAAATATCGCATCCCATCCCCTATCATATTATTTATATATACTTCCTCATATTGTATTTCTTTTTCTTTAAAATTGAAAGATTATTCTGTTAAATAATGAAAATATTCTACAAATTTTTCCTTTATATTTATAAAGAAACAAAAAAACAACGAGCGCGTTCTACAACACTCGTTGTTTTTACTTTATGCACGATTTTCTTTTAACCACTTCGTAATAGCATCTAACTTCGAAACATCAAAACGTCTTTCTTCACACACGTTCAAATTTTGTGAGTTTCTCACTATTTCTAATTCATTATTTCTTACACTTTTTGCCTCAATTAATTTACAATACCCATCTGTAACAGTATTTAAATTTTCATAATAACGCTGAAACGATTTTGATATATGTAAATGTTTTTCAAAGTTTCTTCTTCTTTTCGTCTCATCAGATACTTTCCGCTTTCTAAGTTCTTCATCGTTCGTATATAAATAAAAATATTGATCCGGAAAGCCAATTTCCCTATTTATCATCTTTTCTTTATAAAAATTTTCTATTAAAGATAATGGCTGATTAAATATATCAAAATGAAAACACCAATTATAACTAAGTGGCTGATAAATATCGCCATCGAGTATTACTAATTCATATTGCTTTGACTTCTGAACAGCTATATTCCAGCGCTCAACTTGTTTTTCAAAATACCATGTTCTATGTTCATTTTTTGGCCTTTCAAATAAAGAATTCACTTCAGGTATTATATAAGCACCATAATTCTTTTCTAATTCACGGCACGTGGTACTTTTACCAACAGCGCTTGCTCCCTCAAATGCTATTATCCCCATAGTTTCTCCCTCTTTCATTAACTAAAATTTCGTTGTTTCGCTTTTCTTCCCCATAACTTTCTCCATAAAACAATTGAAGCGACAGTGAGCATGATTGTTGTAATGATACTACCTTCAATTCCGAACGTGCCTCCATGCAATGTTTCTGGTCCATTTGTTATAGACTTAAAAATTGGAGTAGAATATACAGTTGTGCCACTAACTGCAAAACCATATACATTATATTGAGCCCAGTTCCAAATTGAGTGCCATGCACATATTCCCCACAGACCGTCTTCTTTCAATACATATAAAGCTGCGAAAACACCCACTAATATTATATTCGATATAGATAATATTGTAATTCCTGGATTAAGTAGATGAAGAAATCCAAATAAAAATGAAGTTACAATTATTCCAACCCATATACGACTTCTAACAGAAAGAACCGGGAATAACCAACCTCGTACAATAATTTCTTCCGTTGCCCCTTGTATTAAAAATGCAACTAGAGATCCTACTATTCCTACTATCACTGTTGAGGTAATATGTTGTACTTGCAATTTCACACTCCCCATTAATAATAGTAGAATAACTGGCGTTGAAATAAATAAAAACCCTATTAACGCACCTTTTAAATACTTTCTCATCCATTTCTCTTTCCAAAAGCCAATGGATGAAAAAGGTCTTTTTTCTACAAAACGAACCCATATAAATAAAATAAATATAGCTCCGCCAAACGTTAACACCATTCTAACATTGTCATAAATACCTTTCATGAATATCGTTTCAGCTTTCGGTAAAAATAACATAAATAACATAAAAAGTTCGCCTAAAGTCAAAAATATAATGGCTAATATTACAGCAAAGACTGGATGGACCTTTTTTCTCCCTGCTTTTGCTGCTTCAATTATTATAAATGAATTATTTTTCACTTTCTTTTCTCCTTTTATAATATTTAACTACCAACAGTAACCAACCATATTTTACCACGAAAAATATATTATTAATATTTACTCTAAGTTTTTCTTACATGATTTTGCATAAATCCCAATTAGGAATAATATATAAATAAAAGAGGTGCCTTTGTGCCTTTACTATTATCACCCAGATTACTCAGTGGTATTACCAGCACTTGCTATTTCCCACCATTTGTTGTAAGATAGTAATTAAGGTCAATTTAACACTATATTTTCTTTGCATATTATCAAGTATCAATCGGGGACAGTTTGTACTCCTTATGGGTTTTTGATAATATGTGAAATTTTATTTTCATTCAAATAAGGCCGATCATATTGTAATTTTTCTACTTTTAGGAGGCATTACCATGACATTAACAGGTAAAGTAAAATGGTTTAACAGCGAAAAAGGTTTCGGTTTCATCGAAGTTGCAGACGGTAACGATGTATTCGTTCACTTCTCAGCTATCACTGGCGACGGCTTCAAGTCTCTTGACGAAGGTCAAGAAGTTAGCTTTGAAGTTGAAGAAGGTAACCGCGGACCTCAAGCTAAAAACGTTGTAAAGCTATAATTCAAACAATAAAAAGGTTGTTACCAGCAAGGTTAACAACCTTTTTAATATATAACTAAAATTTTTTACATAAAAGGAGTGGTTACATGTATCGCAATCGAAAGAACGATGTAGCAGAAGTACCACCAGAACAAACCCCTGTTTGGGAATGTGAATCAGAGGATTGTTTAGGATGGATGAGAAAGAACTTTTCATTTGAAGAAGAGCCTAAATGCCCTTTATGTAAAAGTAGCATGAAAAGCGGAGAACGTTTATTACCTAAATTAGGTTAATTTATAATAAAAAAAACCTCTTTTAATTAAGAGGTTTTTTTTATTATAAATTTATGTCCTCAACATCAGTTCGCACTATAGAATACAATAATGCATCGTGTTGCTTATTTCCTTGATGAATATATCCGCGCAATAGCCCTTCCTTTTGGAAGCCAATTTTAGATAACATTCTACAAGAAGTAACATTTTCAGGATATGTAATAGCTCCAATTCTAAACAAACCTAAATCTTTAAATCCATAATTAATAATTTCTCCAGCTGCTTCTGAAGCATAACCATTTCCCCAATAGCGAGGATGCAGATCATATCCAATCTCAGATCGTTTACTCCATAATTGTAAATTGTTTAGTCCAATTGTTCCTATTAAAACGTTCGTTTCTTTTAACACAATTCCCCATCGTATTGCCTTTTTCTCAAAGTAATTTTTTGAAAAAGATTCGATCATACGTGAAGCTTGTCCAAACTCCGTAAAAGAATTCATACCGTAGTAACACGTCACTTCATCCAATGAAAAGATTTCATATATTTTTTGACAATAAGATTGTTCTATTTCAACTAAACGTAAGCGTTCTGTTTCTAGTATAGGAAATGCCATAGGATCACTCCTTTCTCTCTACTCATTCATTATATCAGAAAAAATATGTATAATTAGTAAAGTCCTTATTGTTCCATAAATCAAACATTTCTAATGGCACATTCTCTCTTAATTCTATATACACGAATTAGATACCTTCTGATTGCACCTCA
>NZ_JBNLYC010000194.1:0-6780 GCF_050172015.1 Bacillus sp. GMa5/1
AGAATGAAAGCAGGTTAAGAATGAGGGGAGAGAGGTGAGACGATGGATATTAAAATTAATGGATTAGAAAAAACATTTGGAAAAACACAAGCGTTAAAGCCGTTGCAGATTGTAATGAAAAAAGGGGAATTCACTACACTTTTAGGACCTTCGGGATGTGGGAAAACGACTTTACTTAGAATGATAGCAGGACTTGAAGAACCGGATAAGGGAGAAATATGTTTTGGAGACCAATGCATGTATTCTGCTACAAAAAAGATAAAGACATCTCCTCATGAACGGAATATCGGTATGGTATTTCAAGATTTTGCTTTATGGCCGCACATGACTGTTTTTGAAAATGTTGCATTTGGTTTAAGAGCTACAAAGCAAACGAATCATGTACGAGAAAAAGTAGAGGATGCGATAAAGCGAGTTCGCCTGCAAGGTATGGATAAAAGGTATCCACACGAACTTTCTGGTGGACAGCAACAACGTGTCGCATTCGCTAGAGCAATTGTAACAAAACCTCATTTTATTTTGTTTGATGAACCGCTAAGTGCACTCGATGCAATTTTGCGAGAAGAAATGAGAATAGAGCTTATGGATATCGTTCATTCCATTGGTTTAACTGCACTGTATGTCACTCACGATCAAACAGAAGCAATGTCAATGTCAGACCAAATTATTGTCATGAAACAAGGAGAAGTATTACAAAAAGGAACACCGGAAGATATTTATGTGAAACCGTCTCATGAATTTGTTGCCAAATTTGTTGGTAAGGCGAATTGGCTTGTAGAGGGTGAAAAAATGATTCGTCCAGAGCATGTGAGTTGGACAAAAAATGATGTGTGCGAAATGTATACAGGTGAAATTCAGCACGTTACATACGTAGGAGAGCGTTATGAAGTGAAAGTAAATATGGGGACTTTAGGCATCTGGACAGCCTATCACAATAGTAAGCTAAGCATCGGGAAACCAGTATCGTTATATGTACCCAAAAAATGTATTCATCATATAGGGGGAGAATCGTATGAAGAAATTCAGTTCGCTTAAGTCTTTATTTGTATGTACTTTACTATTTTCTACTGTAGTAACAGGTTGTAGTTCAAAGACAGGTAATGCAGATGCAAAAAGTAAAAATATGAATGAAAAGAAAATTGTTGTATATAGTGCAGGGCCAAAAGGGTTAGCAGAAAAAATTCAAAAAGACTTTGAAAAGAAAACTGGTATAAAGGTGGAAATGTTTCAAGGGACAACTGGTAAAATTTTAGCGAGAATGGAAGCTGAAAAGAAAAATCCAGTCGTTGACGTTGTCGTACTCGCTTCCTTACCAGCGATGGAAGGATTAAAGAAAGAGGGTCAAACGTTAGCTTATAAAGAGGCGAAACAAGCTGATAAGCTGCGTTCTGAATGGTCAGATGATAAAGGCCATTATTTCGGGTATAGTGCTTCAGCATTAGGGATTGTGTACAATACAAAAAATGTGAAGACGGCGCCTGAAGATTGGAGCGATATAACGAAAGGAGAATGGAAAGGGAAAGTGAATCTTCCAGATCCAGCACTTTCAGGTTCAGCTTTAGACTTTGTAACAGGATACGTGAAAAAGAATGGACAAGATGGATGGAATTTATTTGAGCAGCTTAAGAAAAATGAAGTTACAGTAGCAGGAGCAAACCAGGAAGCGTTAGACCCAGTTGTAACAGGTGCGAAAGATATGGTCATTGCGGGTGTTGATTATATGACGTATAGCGCAAAAGCAAAGGGTGAACCTGTTGATATTGTATATCCAAAAAGCGGAACAGTTATTAGCCCACGTGCAGCGGGGATTATGAAGGATAGTAAGAATGTTGAAGGTGCAAAAGAGTTTATTGATTATTTATTATCCGATGATGTACAAAAACAAGTTTCTAAAGCGTATTTATTGCCTGGTAGAACAGATATAAAAGCTGAAAATAGACCAAATATAGAAGAGATTCCAGTATTAAATATTGATTGGAAAACAGTTGAGAAAGAGCAAGATGAAATAGGAAAACAATTTAAGAAAGTATTTCAATAAGATGGTGATTCCATGGTAAATCGATTCGTATCAGTAAGACAAGTTGGAATGACGGTAGCGTTATTACTTGTGGCGATGTTAATCGTCATTCCACTTTTTCTTATTTTATTTTCTAGTGTATATGAAAATAGCAGTTGGAATTTTTTAAAGCCTTTTGAAGTGATGCAGAGTGGTGGATTAGCTGGGATTTTTCTAAATTCGATGCTTCTAGGTGCACTCGTTGTAATAGGTGCTACAATATTTGCATTTCCATTGGCATTTATTATGAGCAAAACAGATGTAGGAAAGTATAGTAAGTTAGATATTGTTTTTATGATTCCATTTATGACACCGCCGTATATTGGATCGATGGGCTGGATTTTGTTCATGCAACCTAACGGCTATTTTGAACAATTTTTCCCGATGTTAAAGACAGTTTCATCATCGTTTTTTAGTTTAGGAGGTATGGTATTAATTATGAGTCTGCATTTATTCCCATTCCTTTATTTCATGCTGAAAAACACGTTGCTTCAGATTGGGAGTAGTAAAGAAGAAGCTGCAGCAGTTCATGGCGGAAGTTTTTTCTATCGCTTAAGAAAAATAATATTGCCGTTATTAGTATCAAGTTATGTAATGGGTGCTTTACTCATTTTCGTAAAGACGATTGCTGAATTTGGAACACCGGCTACATTCGGACGTAGAATAGGATTCCACGTGTTAACATCAGAAATTCATAAATTTATTTCGAGTTGGCCAATTGATTTCAGTAGTGCAACAGCATTATCTTCTTTATTACTTAGTGCTTGTGTGCTCATTTGGTATATGCAAAATGTATTGAATCGAAAGTATTCATATGCAATGGTTAGTGGAAAAGGTGTGAAATCTAAAAGATATACTTTGTCTATATTTACGCGCGTTGTAGCATGGATGTATGTAATTGGTTTATTAATCGTATCGATTGGAATTCCATACTTTTCTATACTTATTGCTTCTTTTTCAAAATTAAGAGGCGGCGGTTTACATGTAAATAACTTTACAACAAGTCATTATGAGGCATTGTTTACAATGGGGTCTCCGGGATTAGAGGCTTTATGGAATAGTTTTCTTTTTTCACTCGTAACAGCGATTATTGCGGTAATGATTGGAGTCTTTTTGGCACTTATGATTCGAAAGGGGAAAAAAACCTCTGAAAAATGGCTTGATATGTGCGGTATGTTACCGAATATGGTACCAGGAATCGTTATGGTTGTAGGTCTTATTCTATTTTGGAATTCACCATATATGCCTATGTCAATTTATAATACACCAATCATGGTTATCGTAACGTATGTTGTTCTGTTTTTACCTTACACGGTGCAATATGTAAAATCATCACTCGGACAAATTGATGATTCTCTCGTGCAGGCAGGAAGTATTTTTTCTGGAAATTATATTTATATTTTTAGAAAAATAATATTGCCTCTTATTATCCCAGGCATTCTTGCCGGATGGGCGATGACATTTACAATTTCAATAAGAGAGTTAGTAGCATCACTTCTCGTATTACCTCCATCAGTAGAAACGTCAGCAACGTTTATTTTTGCTCAATTTGAACAGGGTGAAGTATCTATAGGAATGGCGATGGCCGTTGTTTCTGTTGGACTTACAGCAATGTGCTTATTACTGCTGCAACATATGGAGCAAAAGCGAAAAGGGGTAGCATGATGAGAGTGGAAGTATGGGGAGGAGCAGGAGAATACGGTCGCTCTTGCTATTTTGTAAAAAATAAAGAGACGAAAATAGTATTTGATTGTGGTATTAATCGATCATATGAGAATAGTTATCCAAAAATAGAGGGAGAAGTTGTTCAATTTTTAGATGCGGTATTTTTATCACATATTCATGAAGATCATACGATGGGTTTACCTTTATTGGCGAAGTATGGATATAAGAAAAAAATTTGGACGACTCGTTATACGAAGGAGCAACTGCCGTTATATTATGAAAAATGGAGAAACTATAATGTGATGCAAGGGTGGAAGTTACCTTATAGCGACCAACATATAAAAGATTTAAATTATGTATGTATTGATGAGATTAGTAATCCAAATGAATGGATACAAATTACTCCTACATTGCGGTTTCAGTGGGGGTATAGTGGGCATGTATTAGGAGCTGTTTGGTTTTTAGTTGATATGTGTAATACATACGTATTTTATTCAGGCGACTATTCAGCAGAGTCTAATATACTACGAGCTAATTTACCTGAGAAATTGGGCCACAATATAAAAGTTGCAATTGTAGATGCCGCTTATCACACAGATGATGTTTCGCAAAATGAAAGATTAGACGATCTATGTGCAGAAATTGAACGAGTTATGCAAAATGAAGGAATAGCATTATTACCGCTGCCACAACTTGGTAGGGCGCAAGATATAGTATTGTATTTATATGAACGATATAAAGAATTTCCGCTTATAGTAGATAAAGAAATTTTGGCTGGATTTGAAGAGATGTTCATATATAAAGGTTGGATAAAAAATAATGAAGAACTTAAATGGATTATGGAGAGTTTAAAAAGAAACATAATAGTGATGGATAATGACATTAGTATGCAAAATAGTTACGGAATAGTTGTAATGAGTGATGCGAATATGCAAACGAAACGAGCACAGTTATACTATGAACAACTTCGGAATGAAAAACGGAATGCCGTTATTTTTACTGGGCATATTGCGAAAGGGAGTTTTGCAGAAAAAGTTATGAAAGAACATGTAAGGAGTACATGTAGGGTGAAGAGAGTTCCGTATAAAGTTCACCAAAGTATAAGAGACGTTAAAGAGATGCTAAATACATTATTACCAGAACATACGGTGTTAGTGCACGCTTTGAAAGAGGATACGGATCGATTACAACAAAAGCTAAGTACAGCAGGGTATGAAAATGTATATTCACTTGCAATGGAACGTATAGAAGTCATTTGAAATGTAAAGGGGATAGGTATATGAAAAAAGTATTTGTATTCGTAAGCATTTTCTTTTGTTGTTTCCTTTATAACGTTAAGGAAGGGTTTGCAGCTAGTCCAATGAAACCTAGTTTTGAAGTAAAGTTATTATTGAAGCCAGAACAAGTATTAGGTGATAACAAAGAGATGAAGCAAGAGGTGCTAGAACATTTCCAGGCTGGTACAAAATATGAAAGAATACAAGTGCAATTTTTAGATACTGCGAATAAAAGTTTAAGCGAGGAAGGTTGGTTTGCTAGAATTCGAAAGAAAGAATTTAGTAAAGATTTTGAATTAACATATAAAAAAAGATATCCTATTCCAAATGGTGTAATTCAAGATGCACTAGAAGTAGCTAAAAAAGAAGGATTCGATAGTAATACGGATAGTTATGAGGCGGAAATAGATTGGGGATTTGAGAAGAAAACATTAAGCATTTCAAATAAGAAAAGTTACAGCGCTAAAGGATATGGGATACTTGATTTACCAAATGAACAAGCTGCTCAAAACATGTTAGTAGAAAAATTACCAGGGAAAATGAACAAATGGTTGTATACAAATTGGGGAGAGGAAATGTTAAAGAATTCCCGTATTTACGGTCCTGTATTAATGAAACGATATACAGGAGAGTTTGAAAACATAAAAGCAAATATTGAAATTTGGCCATTAAGTAATACCGGAAAATTAGAAGATGACTTCGTAATAGAAGTGTCATTTAAAACAAATGAAGAAAGTATTGCGACAAAACAAAGGGAATTATTAATGGCGAGTTTAGAGAAAAAAGGCTGGTTGTTACCGAAAGATAGTTTGAAGACAGAGCTTATTTTTCAGTAAATGAGAAAAAAGGAATCCATATTTCTTGGATTCCTTTTTCTAATATATGAGTATTAAGCTAAGTCAGCTGACACGAACATATCACTATTTTGAAGGTTTTTAGAGCGTAAACTATAAGCAACTACCTTCTTTTTATATTGTTTTACAACATCAACATGCTCCTCGTGACTATAAATATAAAATGTAAAATTCTTTTTGCCACGTTTTGCATTGATAATTAAAGGCGTACCCTCATTGTGTGGTGGTGCATAATAGCGATCTAAAAATAAACCTTCGTTAAAATCATGAATAATTTTTGATTTCTGTTCGCCTTCTACGTTATTTCCGTGAATTGTAATAGTCACATTCTCTTCTTCAAGTTTTGGATGTGTTTCGTACTTGCTAATAATGGATTCAATAACAGTGTTAGGAAGGCTAGAAACGATAATTTTAAATGCTCCAAATACAACTAACATTACAATAAACCAAGTCGTCATAGTATATCATCCCCTTTATTCTATTTAATAATATAACTCATATGGTAATAGTACATATGGTGAAGTTTTGTATAATTTGTGAAAAATATGCCATTTTCACGAACGAAATGTTAGAAAAATCAATTTTGTTACAAAAAGTTGAAATCGAAGTATTTTAAAAGAAAAAGGTTTATAATAAAAATATAACTAATAACCACATTACTAATTATAAGGAAGTGTAACTATGAGTACTGTAGCAATCGTATATGGTATTATTCTTTCCACAATTATTGTTTTGTTTTTCGTTGGGGTTTCACGTTATATTCATAAATGGAAAGAAGGCGTTGCGAAATTAAATCACATTGAAGAAGAACTTAGTGATTTAATGTTACATCATGGTAAGTAAACATTTATTTTTTAACTAAACAATGTGAAGAATATCACAAAACGTGCTTTCCTAATGAAGGCATGTTTTTTTGTTGTTTAAGAAA
>NZ_JBNLYC010000195.1:0-6769 GCF_050172015.1 Bacillus sp. GMa5/1
TGTCCGCCGCTTCAGAAGCGACTTCATCATATTAACATCTTCATTTTTCGATGTCAACTAAGTTTTAAAATTTCTTTTTTGTCGTTTTCTGCGTTTCCGCATCAGCGACGTTTATTAATATACCATCACACTTTTTAAATAACAAGTGTTTTTTTATAAAAATATAAAAAAATTATCTACCCTATCTTTCTTCTATAGAAATAACTATTATCCTCTCTACTAAAAATAGTTATTCTGATTGTATACTACTACACTTCATTCAACCAAATTGAATTTCACAATACCTTCCCAAATTTTCATTCTCTTCTATATTAAGGTTTATAATAATTATCCTTCTATAAAATAACTATACAAATTAGCCGTAAGAAAAAATCCCATCTACATTAAACAGCCACTCGCACGCATTATCCCCTTCCTTCTCATCCAAAAATTCCCCCTACAAATTAACAACATTCCAATCCTAATATAAACTTAAGGATATTGTTAGAATTTTTTTACATTTAATTAATGAAAAATATCCATTTTTTGTTATATAGTAAGAAAGGACGCACTCAACTATAAATAAACCAATGGAGGAATTATTTTATGGATAGGTTAACAAAGTTTTCATTAAAAAACCGAGCTGCCATTATCATCATGATCTTTCTCATTTCCATACTCGGTGTTTATTCCGGCTCTAAATTACCTATGGAATTTTTACCAAGTATCGACAATCCGGCAATTACCGTCACAACCTTATCTCAAGGACTCGACGCTGAAACGATGACAAAGGATGTAACTGATCCTCTCGAAAAACAATTTCGCAATTTAGAACACGTCGACACCATTACTTCTTCTACATACGAGGGATTATCACGTATCGACATTGCGTATACATCAAAAGCAAACATGAAAGATGCAGCACGCGAAGTCGAAAAAGCCGTCAATACAATTAAATTACCTAAAGATGTAACCAAGCCCGTAGTTAGTCAATTAAACACTTCTATGATTCCACTCGCTCAAATTACTATCCAGAAACAAAACGGTTTTTCAAAAGCAGATGAAAAACAAATCGAAAAAGAAATCGTACCACAACTCGAAAACATTGATGGTGTTGCCAACGTTATGTTTTTCGGAAAATCCACCTCTGAATTATCTATCGTACTTGATCCGAACCAATTAAAAAACAAAAACGTAACATCACAGCAGGTACTAACTGTTTTACAAGGAAAAGAAACTTCTACTCCAGCTGGGGCAATTACTGTTAATCAGGAAGAATACAACCTCCGCGTCATTGGGGACATAAAAAATGTAAATGACATTAAAAACATCACTGTGGCACCCCAAGTGAAATTGCAAGACATTGCTCAAATTGAAATTAAACAACACTACGATACAATCTCACATATAAACGGAGAAGAAGGCACAGGATTAATCATCATGAAAGAACCGAGTAAAAATGCAGTTGCCATTGGAAAAGAGATTGATAAAAAAGTTAAAGAGATAGATAAGGAATATAAAGATCAATTTTCTATTAAACTTTTGGCTTCAACCCATGAACAAGTTGAAAATGCTGTTACTAGCATGGGAAAAGAAGTAATACTTGGAGCAATCGCTGCAACTCTAATTATCTTAATCTTTTTACGTAACTTCCGAACAACACTCATCGCTGTTGTCAGTATTCCATTATCTATTTTATTAACACTCTTTTTACTACATCAATCTAACATTACGCTTAACATTTTAACCCTCGGTGGTTTAGCTGTTGCGGTTGGACGTCTCGTCGATGATAGTATCGTTGTCATCGAGAATATTTTCCGCCGTTTACAAAAAGATTCTTTCTCTAAAGATATCATTCTCGATGCAACGAAAGAAGTCGCAGTCGCAATTACTTCTTCTACTTTAACAACGGTCGCTGTTTTTTTACCTATCGGCCTCGTATCGGGAGCAATCGGAAAATTAATGTTACCTATGGTATTAGCAGTTGTATATTCTATACTATCATCCTTAATCGTTGCACTAACAGTTGTTCCACTTATGGCTTTTTTACTACTCAAAAAAACAAAGCATCGAAAGCCAAGTTCTTCATCACGATATGTCGCTACATTAAAGTGGGCTCTTTCTCATAAATTCATTATTCTACTTACTGCATTTTTATTATTTGTAGGATCAATTGCAGCTTATATATTACTACCGAAAGCAAACATAAAATCTGAAGACGACACAATGTTATCTATTAACATGACATTTCCAGCCGATTATAATGCTGAATCTCAAAAACAAAAAGCATTTGATTTTGAAAAGAAATTACTTTCTAATTCAGATATAACAGACGTTATTTTACGAATGGGATCTAGCGCAGAAGATGCACAATGGGGGCAAACAACTAAAAATAACCTCGCTAGTATATTCGTAGTCTTTAAAAAAGGTTCTGATATTGATCAATATATTAAAGAGTTAAAAAAGGAAAATAAAACTTTTGAGCCTGCTGAACTTGATTATATAAAAACAAGTTATTCAAGCTCTGGCGGCGGCAATAACTTACAATTTAACGTAACAGCTACTAACGAAGCGGATTTAAAAGAGGCGGCTACTATCGTTGAAACAAAACTAAAAAGCATGGATGATCTTTCTAAAGTAAAAACAAATTTAGAAGACTCTAAAAAAGAATGGCAAATTCATATTGATCAAACAAGGGCTGAACAACTAGGTTTAACACCAGAAATAGCTGCGCAACAAGTAGCATTCCTTATGAAGAAATCACCTATTGGCGAAATTACAATTAATAATGAAAAAGCTACTATTATGATAGAACACAAAAAAGAAAACATTAATAAACAAGAAGATATTTTAAATACAAACATACTATCACCTATTAATGGACCAATACCTTTAAAAGACATCGCAACTATTTCAGAAAAACAAACGCAAACAGAAATTTTCCATAAAGACGGAAAAGAAACAATCCAAATTACAGCCGAAGCTTCAAATGAAGATTTGAGTAAAGTAAACACAGCAGTAAATAAAGCGATGACTGACTTAGATTTACCTAGTGGTGCAAAAGTAAATATCGCAGGAGCTACTGAATCTATGCAAGAGAATTTTACAGATTTATTCAAAATTATGGGGATTGCAATCGGGATTGTATATTTAATTATGGTTATCACCTTCGGGCAAGCACGTGCTCCTTTTGCAATCCTATTCTCCTTACCGTTAGCTGCTGTCGGTGGTATTTTAGGATTAATCATTTCACGAACACCTGTTGATGTAAATTCCTTGATCGGCGCATTAATGTTAATCGGGATTGTTGTTACAAACGCTATTGTATTAATAGAAAGAGTCCAACAAAATCGGGAACACGGAATGGAAACTAGAGAAGCCTTACTTGAAGCAGGTTCTACTAGACTACGCCCAATTATTATGACAGCTATTACAACAATCGTTGCTATGCTCCCACTCCTATTTGGCCAATCCCAAGCAGGAAGTATGGTATCAAAAAGTTTAGCCGTCGTCGTCATCGGCGGTTTGGCAGTCTCAACTGCTCTTACATTAGTAGTCGTTCCAGTTATGTATGAACTATTAGATAAAATCGGGAGAAAAAGACGCTCCCGCAGGAAAATAAGCACTTCTACAGAAACACCTGATATTTAAAAACAAAAGGCGTTACCTTCACAAATGAAGATAACGCCTTCTCTCTATTTATTCATAAAATCCATCATTTTTTCCACATATTGCTCTATAGGTTTACTAGAATCCACAATCCAAATTACATCTGTTCTTCTTTATAATTAATCACAAATTCAACAATCATTACATCCATTCCTTCTATATTAAAATACAAAAGAACCCCCTACCTATAAATAGAGAGTTCTTCTTTATAATTTATGCCGCTTTTACCTTTTTCGTCGTTTTACTTTTTCTTTTCGTTCCTGTAAAGCGCTTGTGTAATATAGATGCTATCAAGCGTGAAATAACATTGAATAGTAATACCATAATAATTAATACAGCTGCAGATTTTGTCGCAATCAACTTCGCATCTGGAATAACTCCTTCAGAATTTAATTTCCAAATGTGAACCGCTAATGTTTCAGCTGGTCTAAACGGATTTAAAGGATGCGCAGGACTTGATAAATCCGCTGCTGAATTTAAAATCGGGGATGTTAAACCCGCTGTGTAAATTAATGCTGCCGCTTCCCCAAATATACGACCCGCCGCTAAAATAATCCCTGTAATAATTTGTGGTAATGACGATGGGATAATAATACGAGCGATTGTTTGCCACTTCGTTGCACCTAATCCAAGACTTGCCTCTTTTACATTATGAGGAACTTCTGAAATCGCATTTTCACAAACACGCGTTAAACCTGGTAAATTTAAAATAGTTAAAGCAAGAGCACCACCCATTACTGTGTATCCCCAACCTGTCATTGTAACGAACACTAACAAACCAAATAAACCAACAACAATAGAAGGTAAAGACGCCATCGTCTCTATACATAGACGAACAAAATTTAAAAAACGTCCTTGTTTTGCGTACTCTGCTAAATATATTCCAGCACCTAATCCAAGAGGAATAGATATAATAAGCGTTATAACAAGCATGTAGAAGGAATTGAATAACTGCGGACCAATCCCACCACCAGCTCTTGTATTGCTTGGTTCTCCAAACAAGAAATTAGGATCCCAAAATCCCCATCCCTTTTGTAAAATTTCAAATACTAAGAACACTAGCAAAGCTACAACTAAAGCTGCAACCGCATAAAAGATACCTGTCCAAACTTTATTTACCGTTCTTGCATTCATTATTATCGCTCACCTCTTTGCCCAATCGCTCGAATTACTAAAATAAACAGGAATGAAATAACAAGTAAAATCATCGCTAAAGTCCATAGCGCATTGTTCCAAGCAGTTCCGTTCAATGTATTCGTCATGTCCATTGTTAAAATACCAGTTAACGTCGCTGTCGGACTATATATTCCTTCTGGTAATTTAATCGTATTCCCGATTACCATTTGAACCGCTAGCGCTTCACCAAAAGCACGCGCTAAACCTAAAACAACACCTGTTAAAATCCCTTTCTTCGCAGCAGGAACAATTACTCGGCTAATCGCTTGCCATTTCGTTGATCCTAGACCATAAGAAGCTTCTAAATAATCAAATGGAACAGAACGTATTGCATCAGAAGCGATACTAGCAATAGTAGGTAAAATCATAATACTTAATACAACAATACCTGCAATTAAACTAAAGCCTACTCCCCCAAACGAATCACGTAATAGTGGTACTAAAATCGTAACACCTAATAATCCGTATACAACCGAAGGAATACCAACTAACAATTCTAGAACAGGCTTCAATACTTTATTTCCAAACTTTGGCGAAATTAAATTCATGAATATAGCAAGAGCTATAGCAATTGGTGCACTAATAATAACCGCACCTAACGAAACCACCGTTGAACCTACAATGAAAATTAAAGCCCCGAAGGATCCTTGATCAGCATTTGGGTTCCATTTTGTCGATGTTAACATCTCAGTAAATGAGATACCACTTTGTGTAAAAGATTGAATACCTTTCCCACAAATAAACGCAATAATAGCTAATGTAATTAAAACAATAAAAATACCACAAAACGTAACAAGTGATCTTCCTATATATTCACTTTTTACGTAATTAATTTGTTTTTTCCCCTTCATCACAGGACAGACCCCACTTCACAGATTGAAATGAACAGGACTGGCCTTGCAGCCAGCCCCATAAAATTTTATTACTTATTTAATTTAGACATTGGAATGTAGCCCATATCTTCTACTTGCTTTTCAAAATCTTTACCTTTTACATAATCGATGTAAGCTTTTGTTGCTTCCTTCGCTTCACCTTTTGTTACCATATATTCGTAAGACCAGAATGGATATTTACCAGACGCAATGTTTTCAACTTTCGGTTCAGCACCATCAATTTTCACTGTTTGTAGTGCGCCTTTTTTCTCGCCGACCATGTAAGACATTGCTAAATAACTCACCGAACCAGGAGTAGAGTTAATCGCTTGCTCTACTGCACCGTTAGAATCTTGTGTTGTACCAGTTCCATCATTAATTTTCGCGTCTTTCATAATCGTTTTTTCAAATGTAGCACGTGTACCAGATGAAGCCGGACGGTTAATTACATTGATTTTTTCATCTTTTCCGCCTACTTCTTTCCAGTTTGTTACTTTTCCAGTGAAGATATCTTGTACTTGTTGCATTGTTAAGTTATCAACTTTTACATCTTTATTTACGACAAGAGCGAATGCAATACCCGCTACCTTGTTATCTACTAATTCTTTCGCCTTTTCAGCATCTTTTATTTTATCTCCGGACGGAACATCTGAATTACCAATTTGTACTGCACCAGATGCTACTTGGTTAATCCCAGTTCCACTACCGCCACCTTGAACTTGAATAGAAACTTTTGAATTTTTCTCCATGAATTTCTTTCCAGCTTCCTCCGCAAGAGGTAGAAGAGCTGTAGAACCAGCCGCTGCAATCGTACCTGATAATTCTTGTTTTGTATTATCGCTTCCTTTAGCAGTTTCTTTACTAGTTGTATCTTCTGCTTTCCCACAACCAACTAATGCTCCTGCTACCACTAAAGCTGCTAAAGAAAATTTAATACCTTTTTTCATAACCATGTCTTGTACCCCCATTTGGATTATCACTTTTCGAATTCATTTTCTTTCGAACACAAATTCATTGTAGGACAACAATATTATGTGAGTGTTAAGCAATTTTTAATTTTAAGTAAATGACGA
>NZ_JBNLYC010000196.1:0-6732 GCF_050172015.1 Bacillus sp. GMa5/1
AGATTATACATCTGGATATGTTTTGTTCTTCGGTTTTATTGGAAAAGGGCTGCTCTGGATATACCAAAAATTATTTCCAAAGAAATATTATATAGGGATTTTTAGAGGGATTACATTTACATTTAGTTGTCTATTTTTATTTCTAGCAGCCGGGATTTGTTTTGTTGATTGGAATAAGTTGTTTTAAACAGTAACATGAGGGTTACTGTTTTTTTCTTTGTAATAAAGAGCTTTGTAAAGAGAGCGCTTTTTGTTCTGCTGTTAATAAGGAATGAATATGAACGTTTTCTGGACGAGGGACTATCGGATACATAAGATTTGTTGGAGAAGGGTGGTGCTCCGAGCCGGTTGGAGAATGAGGATCTGCATGAGTAAGTTTTCCATGAATACGTCTTGTAAATAAAATATGACCGATTTCGTGAGCGAGCGTATATATATTTTTCATAGGGGCAGCCGAATTTGTTAAAACGATATAGCCAGTAAGTTGCTGTTGTTTTGCTAAAGAATAAGCGCAGGCAATTACTGCTGTTTCTTTGAAATAATCACTGCCAATATAACAAATATAAAGGTCGCATTCAGGAGCTTCATTTACACATGTTTGGAAAAAGGATGCCAACTTTTCTTGACTTTGAATGGAATTTTTATAACTGATTTCACGGTCAAAAAAACGGAAAAGTTCATTTAATACAATTACTTCTTGAATTTGAAATGTAATGGGGTGCCAAATTGATTCTGCAACAGCTAAATCTTTTGCGATGCGGTCATCAGAAATATCGGCGCCGGGAGTAATGCAAATACATATATTGACGTATGGATCCATAAGGAACACCTCAAATGAAAAAAAGTTCTTCCTATAATATATGTGGGGAAAAGATGTCATGTATGGATAAACGCCTTCTTTATTGAATATATAGATGACAAGTCGAAAAAATTTCATAGTTCTATAACATGGTGTGGTCGTCTTTTTGATATAGTAAAGGAAAGGGGGAGAATATATGTATACATTAAAAATCGTTTCAGACAGAGAAGCACTTTATCAATTTGCGAGTTATGTAAGAGTTGTACAAGGGGTTGAAGATGTATATGTAGAGGTGGGAGAACCTTTATATGAACATCCTTTAATGAAGTTTTATGTACATATTAAGCTGAAAGAAACATATGAGCAGCATAAAGCGTTACAGGAAATAGCAAGATTAGTAGAATTGGGTCGTTTTACATATGTCCATTATCGTAATGATGAAATTGAGGAAGCTTTTGAAGCTGTAAAATATGAAAGTTTTAAGAAATAAAGATGAAAAAACGGAGGCGAAAGCTTCCTTTTTTTCTTTAAAATTACATGAACAAAAAGAGAGAAATTTTGTTATGATAAGGGAGGTTAGGGAAAGGGGAATTTACATATGGGGTATATTGAAGAGTTACGAAAAGTCGTTGGTACAAGACCGCTTATTCTCGTAGGATCAGCAATCATTATATTAAATGATAAACAAGAAGTATTGCTTCAATATCGTTCAGATACATATGATTGGGGTGTACCTGGCGGGGCGATGGAACTGGGTGAAACGACAGAAGAAACGGCACGTAGAGAGTTATTTGAGGAAACGGGGTTAACTGCAAAAATAATGCAATTTCTTGGTGTTCTATCAGGAAAAGAAGTATATTTCCGTTATCCGAATGGCGATGAAATTTTCAATGTCATTCATCTGTATCAGGCACATCATGTGAGCGGGGAATTAAAGCTCGATCATGAAGGGTTGAAACTTCAATATTTTCCAGTAGATAAGTTGCCAAAATTGAATGAAACGACAGAGAAAATTTTGCAAAAGTTTTTATATGCACTGACAGAATAGAAGGTTAATTCCTTCTATTTTTATTATATTAAATATTTTGATTTTTTAGTATGTTTATAGTATGATAGTTATAGATATACATCTTATGGAATTTCACCTAAAAACTTACTAGGGTACATAAGAGAGGGGCAAGTACAAAATGCATAATGTTGTTATTACAGCTGCAGTTCGTTCGCCAATTGGAACTTTTGGAGGAGCGCTAAAAAATGTAACGCCAGTAGAATTAGCTGTTCCTGTACTTCAGGAAGCTGTAAAACGAGGCGGGGTAGAACCACATGAAGTTGATGAAGTAATTTTAGGTCATTGTATTCAAAGAACTGATGAAGCAAATACAGCGAGAACAGCTGCATTAGCGGCAGGATTTCCTGACACAGTTACGGGATATACAATCCAACGTCAATGTTCTTCAGGTATGCAAGCAATTATGTCAGCTGCAATGCAAATCCAATTAGGTGTAAGTGATGTTGTTGTTGCAGGTGGAGTAGAAGCGATGAGTTCGAGCCCTTATGCATTGAAACAGCACCGCTGGGGACAACGTCTACAGCACGGAGAAATTCGTGATACGGTGTGGGAAGTGTTAGAAGATCCGATTCACCATATTATGATGGGTGAAACAGCGGAAAATTTAGTTGAACAATATGAAATTACAAGAGAGGAACAAGATGAAGTTGCTCTTCGCAGTCATACATTGGCACTGAAGGCAATCGAGTCTGGACACTTTGACGATCAAATTGTTCCTATTACAATAAAAGAACGTAGAAAAGAAGTAGTATTTTCGAAGGATGAGCATCCACGTGCAGATATTACAGCGGAAAAATTAGCAGGGTTAAAACCAGCATTCCGTAAAGATGGGTCTGTAACTGCAGGTAATGCATCTGGCCTGAATGACGGAAGTGCAGTTCTAGTATTAATGAGCGAAGAAAAAGCGAAAGAAAAAGGCTTACAACCGTTAGCTAGAATTGTTGGATATTCAGTAGCTGGAGTAGACCCGAAAATTATGGGTATTGGACCAGCACCAGCAATTCGTAAAGGTTTAGAAAAAGTAGATTGGTCATTGGAAGATGCAGATTTACTTGAAATTAATGAAGCTTTCGCGGCTCAATATTTAGCTGTAGAGAAAGAGTTAGGCTTAGACCGTGAAAAAGTGAACGTAAACGGTAGTGGCGTAGGACTTGGGCATCCAATTGGTTGTACAGGGGCTCGTATTACAGTAAGTTTAATTCACGAATTAAAAAGACGTGGGTTAGAAAAAGGAATTGCCTCTTTATGCGTCGGTGGCGGTATCGGGGTTGCCTTATTTATAGAAGCACTATAAAAAAGAAGCAGCTATTGCTGCTTCTTTTTTTACGACTCAAATAGATGATGAAATAATCGATCACGATTTTCAAAGAAAAGTTTCGTCGTTTGGTAATGCTCAGTTTCTTCTAATGTGGATTCGTGAATCCCTTCTTGTGTTAAAGAATATATAGTGGATTCAGGGTAGGCCATTAAAATAGGAGAATGCGTCGCAATAACAAATTGTGAACCTTGTTCCACTAGCTCATGCATTCGAATAAGCATGGAAAGTTGTCTCATTGGTGATAAAGCTGCCTCAGGCTCATCTAAAATGTATAAACCTTGTCCTGAAAAACGGTTCATAAATAAGGAAAAGAATGATTCGCCGTGAGATTGTTCGTGTAGTGAAACGCCGCCGTAAGATTTTATAGCATCTATTTCATCAATATAAGAAGCAACGTTATAAAATGATTCAGCGCGAAGAAAGAAACCGTCGTTTGGTGTATTGAAACTTTTGGAAATTCGAAGGTATTCATGTAAAGATGAATGTGAATCGTTAGTGCTAAAGCGGAAATTCTTCGTTCCACCTTCTGCATTAAAGCCTAACGCAATTGCAATTCCTTCAAGTAATGTTGATTTACCCGTTCCATTTTCTCCAATAATGAATGTTACATTTGGATGAAAAACTAGTGATTGTAATGTTCGGATAGCAGGTAAGCAGTAAGGATATGCGGAAAAACTAGGGATATTTTCTTTTTTTAATGTAACATTTTGTAAAAAGGGTACGTCAATCAATATATAAACCTCAATTCATAACGGATTTTGATTCTAAAAAGGCGGCAAATACAAGTGTTAATGACACCTGAATTCCTTCCTTATTTTCTGAATATTTTATGTGGATTATATCATTTAAACTATCATATTCCAATGTGAAAATAAATATTGCATGAAGATCCATTCTCTCGTTATGATATATGGTATTCTATTGAAAATGTGAGAAGGAGTTAAAGTATGCCGTTTACATTTGCACATCCAGCAGCAGTTCTTCCTTTTGCGAAAAAGCATTCTAAACATATTTCAGTAACGGCTCTTATATTAGGTAGTATGGCGCCTGACTTTGAATATTTTTTACACTTTAGACCGTATGGTGTTATTGGCCATAAATGGCTCGGGTTCTTATATTTAAATTTACCGCTTGTATTTCTACTCGCATACATATATCACTACATTTTAAAAAAGCCGTTTATAACGCATTTACCTAAACCGTTTGCTGGTTATTATTCATATGCAATAGATGAGAGGTGGGGGCTACATACCTGGAAAGAATTCTTTGTATTTTGCTATTCTGCATTATTCGGTATGCTCACGCATGTTGTTTGGGATGCATTCACTCATAAGACAGGCTATTTCGTTATGAAAATACCATTATTACAAAGAGAATGGTACGGTATCTCTGTTTATAAATATATGCAACATGGAAGTACATGTATTGGTGTTCTACTATTAGTATACGTTTTATGGAAGTATAGAAATGAAATGGGTAAAGATCTTATTTTAGCTTCGGAAAAAAGAAAGTATTGGGTTTCAGTAATTGTTGTAGCAACTATTATATTTATCGTGCACGCGTTCCTAGATCCCTATTTTCATATTTTCCAAATTGGAGGTATAATAGTATCTGGACTGACAAGTTCATTTTGTGGACTTGTCATTGTTTCTATAGTTTACAAAGCCAGGGACTAATTTTATATTCATGAATGATAGCGTTAGGAGAAATGAAATGATGAAAGCATGGAAAAGTATTTTTGTTTTATGTAGTTTTCTTCTTATGTTAAGTGGTTGCTTCCATCAAGAAGAAAAGAAAGCTGAACCGAAGAAGAAAGAATCTATTCCTGAAACAAAAGAATATGGTGGGCGTGAGCTGAAAAAAGTAGGACAAAAAGTGAAAGAAACAGGATGGGGTACTTTTAAGTTAGAGCAGATGCATTCTGTGAATCAAACATTTGAAGTAGCGCCAATGAAAATTCACGTACAAGATGTGAAAGTAATTTCTTTATCACAGATGAGTGAAAAGGCAAAAAAAACATTGAAAGTATACACGGCACTAACCCCTGAAGAAGTAAAACGGAGATTAGGGGATAAAGTAAGCCAAGAAGATGCAGAATTATATGCATCGCTAAGTGGAACAGAGATTAGTAATACGATTCGTTACGTTGAGATTACATATAAAGTGGAGAATACCGGAAATAAAAATATGCAATTTTTCTCTATGAATGATGTTATGATTAATGGTAAGCAACATTTTAAAGTAGCCACTCAAAACTTTTTATATGACGAAGATACGTTAGTTGGTACAAAAAATGTATCAAGAGAAGACTATAAGCCTGGTGAAACAAGAGATGGTATTATTGGTTTAATACTTGACGATGGAAAAGACAAGGTAAAGGATATTCAGTTTACAACTGATGATTTACTTGCAGGAGATTCAGAAACACAAGATGTTGTAAAAGAGCCACAAACGTTTAACATCTCACTAAAATAATGTAAGGCAAAACAGTCAGCATTCAAATATTATGCTGACTGTTTTTTTATTTCTTTTATGTATGAATCTACATTTTGAAAAGGCACCTTAATTTTAAACGCATCTTTTTGTTCATTAAATTGCTTTTCATTGTAGGGACCGAAACGTTTATTGTGCTTTACGTCAATAATCCAATAATGTTCACTTTTTTTATTTGCAATTGCTGCGTCAGGGTTATTCGGATCTGATTTTTCCTCGGTTTGTTTTGCAATAATGTATTTATCATCCCAAGCAATGTCTGTAATTTTTGCAGGGATGTATTGTGTGGCATATACAGCATCTTGCGAGGGGAAAAGTTCAAATGCATTTCCAGAAGTACGTATGAGTTCGTATTCATCGTTAACCGTATAAGTTAAGTGACCTGTGTTTCCTGCACAACCAGTTAATAGGAAGGCGACGAATAGGATTATCCATTTTTTCAATATGGGAACCTCCTTTATAATGCTATTGTAACAAATTGTACAAGAAAAGTAAGAGAAAGGCTAGTTTACAATGTTTTTTAGAAGTGGTACGATGAGACGGGTAAAGAAGGATATGAAGGAGTCGACATAAAATGAAGTTAAAGATGCATCGTCCAGCGCTTGTAATGAATCGCATAGGTGCTTCCCTAATTGACATGTTTTTAATCTCGGTTATGTATGGTGTAGTAGTAGCTATTATGACCGGAAACTATAGTGCTATGTTTAAGCGCTTTAATATAAGCTTAGGTGATTTTAGATATGATTTCGCAGTAGTTTTTATATTAATGGCGATATATTTTATTGTGTTACCCTTTATTTGGAACGGTGTTACACTTGGAAAAAAGGTAACGAGAATAAAATTAATTTCATTGAAGAGTGAAAAGCTAACGTTGCAAACATTAATTATAAGATTTTTTGTAGTGTTATTACCGAACGTATTGCTATTAGGAATTCCATTAATATGTAATATATATATGATGTTGTTCCGCAAAGATAATCGTGGTTTTCAGGATTTAATTACAAAAACGAAAGTAATAAGTCTTGTATAATGAAAAAAAGACCTTTTTATATA
>NZ_JBNLYC010000197.1:0-6724 GCF_050172015.1 Bacillus sp. GMa5/1
GCTATTGAAATTTGAAATGACATCATGTATACTTCTAATTAGTTGATAACGATTATCAGTATCAACTAAAACATTACTCTTCGTTATGTTGGTCATACCCCTTTTTGACGACGTAAGTCAGAGACGAAATGTTGAAATATCTTGTGTCCTATTCTACAGAATTATGGTAATCTCCAACCTCAACTTATATGCGTGAGCATGCAAAAAGGATCCTATCCGTGAAGGGATCCTTTTTTGCATGCTGTCGCAATTATTGTATATAGACCAGGGATACGTTCTTCGATTCCTTCCGGTGCAGTAGAAGGGAAGAGCCATCTTTGATGAGGTCCGTGTTCTTCAACTAGTTTTTCAATTTTAAAATGTTCTTCCGCGAGTGTTGTAATGATTTCTCCTAACGTCCAGCGACGGATGGTTGTTTTAGGTAGCGATTCTTTCTGTGCTTCTGTAAGAAGGATGCTATAAGCAACATCATCTTCAATTAATTCTTCATCGAAATAATTTCCACTTGCTCGAAATGATGGATGGTCTACTCCTAATAGCTTTGTGTATATTGGATGGTAATCGCGAAGGATAAGTATTCCACCGGGCTTTAGTAGTTGAGAGATTGTTGTGAAAAGTGGTTTTAAATCTAGAAAGTAATGAAGTACACCAAGTTCCAGTAATACGATATCAAATGATTTGGAGAGATTTACATCTAGTACATCAGAAACGATGTAATGAATAGAGACGCCTGCGGCTTCCGCAAGTTCATTTGCATATTTTGCATTACTTGCTGAAATATCAACAACTGTTACGTCAGAGCCTAAAAGGGCGAGTGCGACAGCTTTATTTCCTTTTGAGCCGAGTAAATTAATAATACATTTTCCTTTTGGGGATTTTATGTAAGGTAAATAATGTGCTACTTCGCGCGTGGGATCTTTCATGATTTTTTTCGCATAATCAGCTGGTGCCCCGTGGCGATTCGTCCAAGCTTCATAAGCAGCTGTATTCCAGCTTTTTTCATTTATAGTGCTTAGTTGTTTTTGGTTCAATGTTATCACTCCTTTTGTGAACGTATAGTTATTCGGCAGGGGGATGGGATTTCCTTTTCTTTCTGGATAAAAGTTTGATTTTTCTGTGATTAAGTCGTACAATACTTGTTATACGTAAAAGCGTTGAAAAGGAAAAGTAGGATGAACACATTCTTTCCAGAGAGCTTCGGTAGCTGAGAAGAAGCAAGAATATTCATTTGAACAATGGCCTTTGAGCTTCGTCCTGAACTTATCAAATGATAATAGTAGGCGGCGACGAGAGTTGGTACTCGTTATCAAAACCACAGTATAAGAGCACATAGCTCCGTACTTGTTAAGGCTAATTATGTGAGTAATTGGCGAAATAAGGTGGTAACGCGACTGTTTATACAGCCCCGCCCTTATCTTTTTTAAGATAAGGGCGGGGCTTTTTATATTTAAAAGGAGGAATGTAAGATGAGTATTTTTATTGGAGGCGCTTGGCCGTATGCAAATGGTTCGTTACACCTTGGCCATATTGCGAGTTTGTTACCTGGAGATATTTTAGCGCGTTATTACAGGGCAAAAGGTGAGAATGTGCTGTATGTTTCAGGGAGTGATTGTAATGGAACACCGATTGCAATTAGAGCAAAACAAGAAGGTGTGACAGCGAAAGAAATTGCTGATAAGTATCATGAAGAGTTCCAGCGATGTTTTCGTAGCCTTGGTTTTACTTATGATTGTTATACACGTACAGATAGTGAGCACCATCATGAAACGGTTCAAAATGTTTTTTTACGTTTATTAGAAGAAGGACATATTTATAAAAAAACAGTGGAACAAGCGTATTGTGAAACGTGTACGCAGTTTTTACCGGATCGTTATGTAGAAGGAATATGTCCACATTGCCATGAAGCAGCAAGAGGAGATCAATGCGATGCTTGTTCTGCTATTTTAGATCCTCTCGATTTGTTAGAAAAGAAATGTAAGTTATGTGGTAGTACGCCATCTGTAGAGGAAACAGAGCATTTCTATTTTGCATTGCATACATTTCAGCAGCAAATTAAAAGAGCTGTAGAAATTGCCAAACAAACAGGGACATGGCGCGACAATGCGATTCAACTAACAGAGAGATATGTAAAGGAAGGATTACTAGATAGGGCCGTATCACGTGATTTACCAATTGGGGTACCAATTCCAGTAGAAGGGTATGAAGATAAGAAAATTTACGTATGGATTGAAGCAGTGACAGGCTATTATTCAGCGAGTAAACATTGGGCTGAAGAAACAGGGAAAGATGATCAAGAGTTTTGGGATAGCGAAGCGAAAACATATTATGTGCACGGAAAGGATAATATTCCGTTTCATTCCGTCATTTGGCCAGCGGTATTACTTGGAATAGGGGAGGAAGCAATCCCGCGTCATATCGTTTCGAATGAATATTTAACAGTTGAAAAAAGAAAATTATCTACAAGTAAAAACTGGGCCGTATGGGTGCCTGACATATTAGAACGCTATGATCCAGATTCTATTCGTTACTTTTTAACCGTCAACGCACCAGAAAATCGCGATACTGATTTTTCATGGCGGGAATTTATTTACAGTCATAATAGTGAATTATTAGGTGCATACGGGAACTTTGTGAACCGGACATTAAAGTTTATCGAAAAATATTATGGTGGTATCGTGCCGAAGGGAAGTATTGAGGTAGAGCTCAAAGATAAAGTAGAAGGATTATATAAGCGTGTAGGAGAGGCGATTGAGCAAACTAAATTTAAGGTGGCGCTAGAAACAATATTTGATACAGTACGTTTTGCAAATAAATATTTTGATGAAAAGCAGCCTTGGAAACAAAGGGAAGATGATCCAGTTTCATGTGAAGAAACGATTTATAACTGTGTGTATCTTATCGCTAATTTTGCCCATCTCCTTGAACCATTTTTACCATTTTCAAGTGAAAGAGTTCGAAACACATTGTCGATTGTGAATCGAAATTGGGAATCGCAAAATACGTTGCCAAGTAGAATTGATAGCGTGCAGCCATTATTTGAGCGAATCGATGTAAAACAAATTGAGCATGAGATAGAGAAGCTGTATGGAGCGGTAAAATGAGATAGAGAAAAAGACCTTTCAAGTAAATGAAAGGTCTTTTGTTATGCAGTATGATTCTCTTTCTTATCTTTCAAAAAGAAAAGTACAGCAAGGATTACAAGAATAATAGCTGCAATATCATACGTTATTTTAAATGTAGTATTAAAGTTTAAGTACTCTACGAAAGGAGTTTTCACTGCTCCTGCATATATACAAACGGGAACGAGAAGTAAATCGTAAAATTTCTTTTCTTTCATATATCTTATTAGGAAGAAGATACACATAATAGCAAAAAATACGATGCTTAAAATAGTCATTTATACCTCCAGATAAACTTACTTATTTTAATTGCAGTTATATCTTTTATATAAATTCTATATTTTTTCAAGCGCTGTGCACGCGATTGTGTTTCCTTTCTTTTCTAGCCGTAAGCAGCTGAGGAGTGAAGATCCCAACCAATATAAAAATAATTCCAATCCACTGCATGAACGTTACGACTTCATGTACAAGTGTAATTGAAGCAATAATAGCAGTTGGTAATTCAGCTGCACCTAATATCGTACTAAGCCCTGTTCCAACCTTTGGTACACCGATTGAAAAACAAATGACAGGTACGACAACACCGAACAAGCCGAGGAAGAAAGCATATTTCCATAGGCCAGCTTGCAAAGCACCGTCTGTTAAAAAGGTTGGCGGAAAGAATAGGCATACGATAAGAGTAGCACTTGTTGTCATAAGAAAGCTTTTCGTATAAGGCGGAACATCCGTAGCGACGCGCCCGCTTGCAAAAACATAGAATGAAAAAGAGACCGCAGCTAATAGCCCAAAGATAATCCCTTTCGTAGAAAAACTTTGTCCGAGGCCTTCAAATACACCACCTGCAAACAATGTACCAGCAAATAAAATAAGGATAGATATGATCTTATCGCGGCTTGGAAATGTTCGATTTGCAATGGCTTCGATAATGACACCAATCCAAGTGAACTGAAAGAGTAGGACGACAGCGATAGATGCGGGTAGTTCTTCTACAGAAATAGCATAAAAAATCCCAGTCATACTCATTGTTGTTCCGACGGTTAGTAATGAAAAAAATTGTTTTTTTGTTACTTTATGATGTGAAAAGAAAAGAACGAGTAGAAATAGTCCAATCCATCCGAAGACATATTGTCCCCCTAGGAGTTGATGTGCTGAAAATCCATTTATGAATCCGAGTTTGAAAATAGTTGAAAGTATGCCGTAGCTGCAAGCACCGAATAAAACGAGCAATGAATATTTAAACTTTTCCATAAAAAATCCTCCTTTTAAGTAATAAAAAACGCCCGCTATCCAAATAAGGATAACGGGCGAACGAAACAGAGTAAGACACTCTACAAAATTCCGCCACTCACACATGAAGTATGAGTTTGGGGTATGTAATTATAGTGAATGTTACATTGCTTTTGGGAATACAATGGAGCATTTTACACCTTGAGCTGTGTTTTGTATCCCGTAAGGAAACTGATGTTTATCTAATATTTGTTTCACGATATATAATCCAAGACCACTACCTTGTACTAACCCGTGTTTATCAGGATTTGCGCGATAGAAAGGCTCAAATAAATGAGCAAGTTTATCTTCATCAATTTGTGAACCTGTATTTAATACTTCTAATGCGTAACCATTTGGTTTTTCATAAAGCTTTATATATACGTGCTGATGGTCAATTGTATAATGAATTGCATTTGAAATAATGTTAAAAATAGCAGTTTGAATAAATTTAGGATCAGCTAAAATTTGTACGTCGTGTTTAATATTAGATTGTACATTTAATTGTTTTACAGATACAAAGTAATCTACTTTCTTCATAACATCCTCAATAATATTAGATAAAGAAATGACTTCTAAATTCGGTTTAAATTGAGGGTTTTGTATTTTGGATAATTCCGACATTTTTTCCGTTAATATGTTAATGTCTTGCATCATCTCGTAGGAACGTTTCAAATACTTATCTCTATCTTTATAAGCTCCAATTCCGTGAATCATGCCATCTAGTTGTCCCATGACGGCTGCGATTGGTGTTTTTAATTCATGGGACACCATAGACATAAATTCTTTACGAGATTGTTCTAATTGTTGTTCCTTCTTGAGCTCGTTTCTTAAATCTTGATTGCTTGCATGTAAATTCTTCACAATATTTGGTACTTGTGAAGCAGCTACTTGCAAATTAAAATCTGTTTGATCTGTATTTTTGTTAAGTAGCTTTTTATCGGAGAAATCAAGATTCATAATATCTTTTAAAGCATCACTCATATATTGAAAAGGTTTGGCAATTAGTTTTGTATAAATTAATGATCCGAGTAGTGATAATGCAAGCATTGTCGCGCCAATATGTGGAGCTAATTGCTGCAACGCATCTGCTAACTTTGGATTATCATTTGTATCATTTGTTTTACTTGCTGCATTTTGTGTATGTAAGGCATCATTATTAGCGGCTTTCTTTTCTGCTTCTGTAGGCGGATTAGAAGTGCTATTTTTCCCCGAAAGATTTTGTGTATGTTCTTTTGCCTTTGCAGTTTGGCTAGGCTGCAAAAGGTGATTGATAGCTGTAGAAAGAGATTTATAATCTATAATAGAAGATTGGAAATTAGAAATACTCCCCTTTGACACAGCTTTATTTTGCTTCGTTTTACTTCCGTCGTTTTGCTTATCTGAATCGGCCTGTTCTGTAGTCGGCGTTCCATTTTCTTTCGCAAAACGTTCTTTATCGTAGTTTGAAGCTAGAAAGTAAATAATTTGATAAAGACAAAGTGATAAAAGAATACAAAATAATAAGGTTTTGATGAAAATATTTTTGGTGATGTTGTCTTTGCTACGATTCGATTTTGTAGCCAATGCCTTTCACCGTTTTAATATAAGGAATTCCTAATTTTTTTCTTAAGTTTTTAATATGTGTATCTATAACTCTTACATCACCATAATGTTCATAGCCCCATACCTTATTCAACAAATCACTTCTTGATAATACTTTTCCTCGATTTTGCAGTAAAGTATAAATAATTTCAAATTCTTTTGTTGTCAATTCAATTTGATTACCATGAACATAAGCTGCATATGCTGTAGAGTTTAACATCAATTCATGGAATTGTAGTATAGTTGCAGCTTCTGCTTCCTTCGTTGCTGCCCTTCTTAATACAGCCTCTACACGCTTAATAAATACAGTGTAATGGAACGGTTTCGTAATATAGTCATCAATACCTAACTCAAATCCTTTAATTTCACTTTCTTCATTATGTAAGCCTGTTAACATAATGATTGGTACATCAGATTGTCCTCGCATAATTTTACAAATACTATAGCCATCTATATCTGGTAACATTACATCGAGGAGGACAAGATCGTATGAATTTTTTTGGAAAAGAAGAATACCTTCTGTTCCGGCACCAACTACATCAACGGTAAAGTTTTGTGCCATTAGAAATTCACGAATCAGTTCTTGTATATCTGGGTTGTCTTCAATCACCAGTATATGCGTCATAGTAACACCTCCTAAATAACGCTTTTTACTGCAATATTCGAATTCATCATTTTTCGAGTGACTCAGATTGTTTATACATATAATAAGCCCCCGCTATAAAATAATCATGAAGGTAGCAAGGGGAATAGTT
>NZ_JBNLYC010000198.1:0-6709 GCF_050172015.1 Bacillus sp. GMa5/1
AATTCACTTTTGAATATGTTAATAAAGTAGCAAATTCATAGGAAATGGTAATACTTAATATTTTATGTCACATAATGTGTAAAGGGGGCGTGTAATGAAATCGTTAACGGTTATTATTTTGTACAGTGAAAGAGAGCAAATGTTAGAAGAGTCAATTCAATCTATATGGAAGTTAAATCCTCTTGAAATTATAATTTTCGTTCCTAACGATAGAAGTAATTTGTATGAAATAGCAAAGAAACATAAATGCCATATTGTTTTGATGGATAAATATAGTACGTATTATGATGGGTATGAAGCTTCTGTAAAGGCAGCAAAAGGAGATGTATTGTTATTTTTAGATAGTAATTTTTTATTATCTTCAACTGAAATGAAGAATTTTATTGAGCCAGTTGTTACAAATCAGGCGGATGTAGTATTAAACAAAATAGATAAATTTATAGAAGTTGGTAAATGTCCGAATATGGATATTGTTTGGAGAAAAATGTTAAATGAAATTTTAAGTCGACCAGATTTAAAAAGCAATTCAATACTTTCATTACCATATGCACTTACGAAAGAAGTAGTGGTAAATATCGGCTTTGATTATATAAAAGATATCGTTCTAGCTCATATGAACATAGTGAATCAAGGCTGGCGGATTAACAATCAATATGCAATAAGAACGTTATCTAAAGATGAAATGTTAGAAGAAGAAGGGTATTTATTTAAAAAAGAATTATTAGAAAATGAAAAAGAGAAAGTGGAAAAATATTTAATTGGTATATCCAAATGGATAGAGAAAAAGGGAAGAAGAGTAGGATTTACTGATGCAGGAAAAAGAAGAGATATTATTCAAAGATTAGGTGAAAGCAAGCAGTATCCTTCGTATCATCGAGGCTGGGGAATGCATTCTTCAATTTATAACGGGAAACAACTTTCTGTCATTATACCAGTACAAAATGAAGAAGAGACTATAGAACAAGTAATACTTGAGGCGAGAAAAATAGAACCACTAGAAATAATTGTCGTTGTAAATGGTTCGACAGATCAAACGGCTAATATTGCTAAAAGACTTGGTGTTACTATTATTGAATATAACGAACGACTTGGTCATAATGTTGGACGTGCTATTGGAGCGCTTGAAGCTACAGGAGATATTCTTTTATTTATTGATGGTGATTTTAGTGTTTCAGGAAGTAATTTGCATCATTTTACAAAAGCAGTTTCAGCTGGTGTAGACATAGCATTAAATGATTTGAATCCGATGTTACATCCTCCGTTTTATGTTGTAGACGTCGTAAAATATATGCTTAATTTAGCATATAATCGTCCAGAATTAAGCAATGGCTCATTAGTAGCAATTCCACACGCTATGAGTAGATCATGTTTAGATGCAATAGGCTGGGAAAGCTTACTATGCCCTAGTCTTGCACAAGTAAAAGCTATATTACAAGGGTATAGAGTAGAATGTGTACATTACGTTGATGTTGTAAAACCGAATAGAATTCGTTTAATGGAGAATGTAAGTCACAATGGACATCCTCCGGCAGTATTAAGAATAATTGGTGATCACGTTGAAGCTCTCTCTTACTTAATAGAACATCTTGAAATAGATGGAAAGGGTGATTAAACTGTTAGACCAGTACAAAAAAATTAACATTTCATATGAACAATTATGGCAAATGGATTTTCAAATTACAGAACCATTTATACTCAAGGTTGATTGGGATAAAGTAACGTATGAATTTTTAATTCGTATTAAGCCCGATGCTTCTAACACTATTGTTTTTGGATCCGGAGCAGGTGGGTTTCAAGAACAGCCAATTGGTCCACCTATTTTTCATCGACATTCTTGGATGGATGAATTTGAAGATACTGTTATATATTATAATGACCCTACGTTATATCTTGGAAAATTATCTTTAGGCTGGGGACAGGGAGAGTTAAATAGATTTTATTTACAAGATATAGCAAATATTTTAGAAATAGTATTTGTAAAGTTAAAAGTTGATTCGAAAAATGTGTTGTTTTATGGCAGTTCCGGGGGAGGATTTATGTCTTTAATTTTAGCTGGATTCGTTAAGGGCTCCACAGCTTTAATTAATAATCCTCAAACAAATTTATTAAAATGGATACCTGTACCAATAAATCTAGTTTTCGATTTGTCTTATCCAAATTTATCAAGAGAAGAAATTGAGGAGAAATTTGGCGAAAGAATTAATGTTGTGAAATTTTTTAATCACATTAAATATGTACCGAATATTTATTTTTTACAAAATTTCGCGTGTGAATTTGATGTGCAAAATCATTTACTACCATTTATTTCTGAATTAGAGCAACTTGATAAAGACACGGAAGTAAATCAAATTATAATTGACTTATATTTTGATAAAAAAGCAGGGCATGCAGCTGTAGGGAAGAGTGAAACAATTGAATATATAAAAAAAGTAAAACCTAATCAGACTGTAAAAGAAGAACAAAAAGAAGTGGACCTATCAGTCGTTATAGTTTTAGGAGAAGAAAAATCAAAATTGAATCAAATTTTAAATAAAGTGCAGCATATAAAACCAATAGAAATTATTATTGTAGCTGATGATAGAATGAGTGCGATACAATCTATACCAACATTTGTTGAAAGTAACGTTGTTGTGATTGAGGAGAAAAGTAAACGGAAAGCACCAGTTCATGGGGCAAAAATCGCCAATGGTGATGTAGTCTTATTTTTAGATGGGGAAGATGTTATTTTTTCGGTAGAATTAGAGCGATTTATAGAACCGATACTGAAAAAGGAACAGGATGTAATCTTAAATAACATAGACTCCGTATGTTTTGAAAAGATGAGAGTAGAATGGCCAAGTATTGCTATGGTGTATAGAAAAATAGTAAACGATGTATTGGGGCGTATGGATTTAAAATATGATTCGATGTTATCTATGCCATATGCTATTACTAAAAAAGCAATTGAAGACATTGGATATGATATCTTGCAGAACCCTATTCTGTCCCAAGTCACTCTTATTGAGAAAGGGTGGCGACTACAATCCTCGTCAGCCATCACTAACACCTCCTTGAATAATATGCCCGCAAACGAAACCTCTTTCTATAAAAATGAATTAACTAAATTAGAAGTATATGAGATTAAAGAAAATATAAAAGCTTTGGAGAGTTGGTTACAACGAAAAGATGATAGAGGTAACTATACAGATGGAGGAAGAAAAAGAGAAATTATAGAGCAGTTAAAAAAACAAAAGAATTATTCACGTTTCCATAAAGGATGGGGAATGAATTCATCAATTTATAATGGAAAACAGTTATCAATTATTATACCAGCACAAAATGAAGAATCAACGATTAAAGAAGTTATTCTTGAGGCAAGAAAAATTGAACCGAAAGAAATAATTGTTGTCATTAATGGGTCAACAGATCAGACAGAAGTAATCGCTAAGCAATCAGGGGCAACAGTAATTGTTTATGAAGAAAGATTAGGGCATGATGTAGGACGGGCAATTGGTGCACAAGAAGCCACAGGGGATATACTTCTCTTTATTGATGCTGATTTTGCTATTCCAGCAAAAGATCTTCATCCGTTAACGCAAGCTGTTGCGGATGGTGTTGATATGGTTTTAAATGATTTAAATTTAAATCTTAGATTTCCTCTATATATTGTAAGTTTATATAAATATATGTTGAATATTGCTTGTAACCGTAAAGATTTAGGGGTAGGATCTACAATTGCTGTTCCCCATGCTATTAGTAGAAAATGTTTAGAGGGAATTGGCTGGGACACTCTTCACACAGCGTGTGTTGCACAAGTAAAGGCAATATTAGAAGGGTATAAAGTCGGATGTGTCCATTTTGTAGATGTAATGAAACCAAATCGTATTCGGCCACAAGAGCATTTTGCGACGATAGGACATCCACCAGCTGTATTGAGAATTACTGGGGATCATTTAGAAGGACTTTCATATTTATTGAAGAATAAGGATTTTAAAGATTTATTTTAAAAGGTAAATTTGTCTATTGAATGAGTAACTTAAACATTTCATTTATGCAACTTGACGATATTTAGTATTGCAATGAAACTAAAATCAAAAATTTTTATTATTTTTAGCTCAGGTACAAGTGAAGAGCATGTTTCACTGACTGATAGTAAATGAACAAGTAACTAAAAGGTAAAGGCTTCTTTATATATATGAAGAAGCTTTTATCTTTTTTATTTTAAGTATGGAAGGTAAAGGGTAAATAAAGTTGTATTTTTATTTTTGGATAAATCGATATTAGATATAAGAAAGAAGGGAATATTTTGTCTTGCACCAATAAAAGTTGTTTTAATATTTCTTTAGAAACTAAAGTCAATCCAAATGGTGGCGCAGAAATATTCGTAAGGTGCAATGATGAAAGTTTGTCTAATTTTAATGTAATACCATTTATCGCATGTATTTCTATTGCAGTGAAAGATGATTTGAGTTTCTTAGTTAATTTAGATAGTTTAATCAAACGTTAATTGCCTATAAAACGAATAGTAAAATAGCATCTAATTTACAAGACTTAGTAAGAGAGTCGTGTCCGAATTTGATTAACTGCATATATTGTTAAAAGAAAGGAGGGAGAGTTATGGCATGTACTACGAATAATGTTTGTTTAGATGTGTGTCTTAAAATTACAATTACCCCTGGTAGTGGAATTGATGCAGTAGTCGATTGTGGAGGCACATGTGGGACAAGTCCTACTATTGTAATTAGTCCTAGTGGATCAATTGTTATTACTTTACCATTAGTTGCATGTTTCTCAATTGCACTAAAAGATGATTTAAGTGTTGACTCTTCATTAACAAGCCTCTATTTTCAAACTTCTTAAGAAAGATACAGAAATGAAAAGCCTGCCTGCTACTTCTCTTTTGATCTAATGTAAAAATAAAAAAGATGGTTACAACCATCTTTTTTATTTTGCTATATATTTAAAATAAATTCATATATTATTTGGTGGTAAGAATATACAATTAAAAGCATTCAGTGTTTCTTTTTTTGTTCGATGAGGTAAGAAATTGCTTCTATATGATCACCAATGATTTGTTGCGTTGCTAATGAAAGGTAGCCTTCCTGCGAGAAGTGTTTTTCTGGTCGAACTCGATTTATCTTGTCAACGTCGATAGAATGAACATTTTGTACATGCAATCCTGCTAAAATTGTTTTAACTTGACTTAAGGTTGGTGAAAGAAGAGAAGCAAACCCAATTGTATCAATGCATTTTCGACTAAAAGCATGAGGGACAGCAGTTGTGGAGCCCATACCTAAATCTTTTCGATTACATGCTAAATTAACAACATGCTTACATGCAGTTACGATAGTATAAGGAACACGATACATGTAGTAGTGCTCTAATTTATTTAAAGCTAAATCGGTTCCATTTTGAACAGATTGTACAAATGGTAATAAATCAGAACTAGGAATTAAGAAATCACCATCAATAAATAATAATATATCACCTTTTGCAAAATATGCACCAACGGCACGTCCGGTATCAATGCCGAGTGCTTCTTTGTAAGTAATAACTGTTGCACCGCAATTCTTCGCCAATTCCTCTGTTTTATCTGTTGATCCATTAACAATAATGATGATTTCTAAAGGTTTTAATTTCTGCACCTCAAAAATGATAGATTCTATCGTTTTTTCTTCATTTTGAACAGGGATAATGATGGATAATTGTTTATTTCCATAAGTATTTGAATAAAACTCTTTACCTGTAATTATTTTGGATATAGCTCTTTGTTCGCCGTTTTGAAGTTCTAAAATAATATCCCGCCTTCGATTATTATCAGTATGGTTTCCTCTTGAATCTTGTAATATATTTACCCAATTTTCAATTGCTTCTAGGTGATAACGAATGAGTTGTTTTGAGGGGAAGGAGGGAATTTGCGGTATAGAAATTTTAAAATGATTGCTAATGCGAAAATTATTTTTAATAATTTTCATTTGTGCTAATATCGGATTTAATAAACTTTCTGGAGTAATTGCTTCAAGAATTTTCTTTGTTACCGCGTAGGGAGGAAATAATAGTGAGTTAACATGTAAATCTGGACGATGAAAGAAATGATTCGTAACTTGCTGCCAAATCATTTCTATAGTTGGCTTTTGCTTTTGATAAAAAAAATCATCTAAATTGTTTAATACTAAGTCAGCTGATTTATCTAGTAATGGTTGAAGAAATTGTTTAAGTAAGGAAGGGGGGATATTGTAATTTGCATCTAAAAATAAGAGGTACTTACCTTTTGCTTTTTTGGCACCAATTACATAACAATTATTTGATTCTGTCGGTTCTTCTAATGTGATAATTTTACAATTGTAAGATTGTGCAATATCAATGGAATCATCGATACATCCGTTAATAGTAAGGATAATTTCTGAAGGCTGTAGTTGTTCACAGGCTTTCAAAATTTCAGGTAAAACTTTTATGTTATGCTGTATACGAATAATAATAGAAATTGGATTTTTACACATAAGTAGTCTCCTTTTTAATCAGAGGTAGTTATTAATAAGGTTAGATAAAATAGGAGATATATATTTTATTATATACGTAACGACTATTTAGTTTTATCAGACTTAGAATTTTCATTACTTGAATTGGAACCTTTATTTATTCCAGACGCGAGTAAATTATTGAGAACGCTAAGGTCTAATTGCATAGGGATTGAGTTTTCGGATGTAGTTTTCTCATTTTCTTTTTTTGT
>NZ_JBNLYC010000199.1:0-6694 GCF_050172015.1 Bacillus sp. GMa5/1
TTTATTTTTAATGCTTATGACTTCTATAGAAGTTTTAGGATATGGAGTTCAACTTGTTGGGGCGAAATTAGCTTTAGTTGCATCGGCTTTTGCTAAATATAATATTATGTCTTTAATTGCTCGATTTTCTAATATGTTTCAACAACCATTTACTGTTTCTTTAGTTGATAGTACAGCAAAAAATGGTAGATTAGAATTACTAATTAAACAATTAGATTTTTGTTATTAGGTTCTACTATGGGAGTAATACTTGGAGGGATTATTAGTACCATTTTTTATGAAAGTTCTTTCTAAAGCGCTAATACCATTTTCAAAAGATGGTTCGTTTTTAAACATGTTCAAATTAATATGTTCACAAAAGAATTGATGCAACGTTAAAAAGAATGAGCCCGGTACAATACCGGACTTATATTCATACAACCGCTGTATTTTTCTGTTTAACTGTTGGGATTCAGTTCATAATGAAACATATTTTTACATAAAAGACTTTCGTATATAAATTTTTCAAATGATTTATTAGCGAATTGTTGACCAATATCACTTTTTTGAGTGAGTAATTTTTTAGATTGATGATGTAATGAATTTTGTTCGTTTCTTTTATGTAAAATATTCTAGTTTTGCATTAGGAAAGAACTGTTTCATATAGGAATACAGATAGTTTTTTATATCCTCTTCTTCTTCTTTTTGATAAATGTATTTTCCGATTCCATATTTCCCCCATTTATACCTTCTTTTCTCTTCATCTAATTCTAGTTTTGTCATCGGGTAGTTTTTTTCAATTACTCTCTTAGCTGGCTTTGTAAAACGATGTTGAATAAATTCAAATGTAATATCATCCCGTGCATCAAGAGGTAATTCAGCATTTAGGCGTTCAAACATATGATAGTATCCTTCCTTCCAGCCTTCATGCAGGTAAATAGGAGCTACAATGAAACCAAGAGGATATCCAGCTCTAGCTACTTTTCCTGCTGCCTCAATTCGTTTAGCTAAGGGAGAAGTTCCTGGTTCAAAGTTTTTAATCACATAATCAGCGTTTACACTAAAGCGAAATCTTGTTTTTCCATTATGTTTAGCATCAAGTAAATGATCTACATGGTGGAATTTCGTAACAAATCTCAATTTCCCATATTCAGATTCTCCAAAATGCTCAATGGCCCGTTTAAGGGTATGCGTTAAATAATCGATTCCTACAATATCTGAAGTACACGACGCTTCAAATCTTGTTACTTCAGGTGCACGCTCTTTCATGTATTTATCAGCAGCATCTAAAATTTCTTCAACATTTACATACGTTCGTATATAAGGCTTACTTCCCATCGTTGTTTGTAAATAACAATAATGACAATGTCCCATACATCCCGTTGCAAAAGGAATTGCATACTCTGCTGAAGGCTTGGAAGTATCGAATTTCAGTGTTTTTCTAACACCAACAACCAGCGTGGATTTTGCTACTCGATACTTTTGAAAATCATTATCCCCTGGCAAATCTCTTACTTGATTATGGGAAGTAGTATGTCGAATTTCAACATCCATCTTTGAAAACTTCTCAAACAGCTCTTTCCCCAAAGGATAATCTAATGCTTTAGGTTCAAAATATACGAGCTTAGGCATAAATGGCTTATTCATTCTAACATCCCCTCTGAAATATCACCATAATAGTAAGTGTAAGCTTGGTTTGCCTCATCTTCGGTAGCATATATAGCCATCTCATTTGTTAGTGGATAATACGTTTCGTAAAGAAATAGTGCTAATTCATTAGGTCTTTCAGGATTATTTACAACTGCTGCAGCTTGTATGTTAGCTACGTCTTGAGTATGAGGATTTCGGTAAAAAATATAGACAATGTCACCAGCATGATACGTATTACTTTCAGAAGAAAATTCCATTCCATCACCATCTCATTTCATAAAATTCAATGCTCACAGTTTTACTTTCCAATTTCCTTGTAGTGTAACTATTTAATTACATTGATAATGATTACGCCATACAAACATATTTTGAAAAATGAATAATAAATGTACTCCCAAAAAGGCAAGCATATATCAATGCTTGCCTTTCGTTCTAACGACGATGTTCAACAAGATCGATTACACCTAAAACGACGTGTGCTAAACCAAAACCAAATACTGTATTTGCAATCATTTTATTAGTTCCACGAGTTTGTTTAAGAGCATAACCTGCTGCTGTCACTGCTGTACCTAAAGCTGTTGGAATTAATCCTTCACGAATGTCCACAGTGATGCCTCCTTGTTTCGTAGTTAGTAAATTTGTTTTAATGACTCGAAGTAAAGTATTAAAACAAGTATTAGTATTTTTCTTTTTAATAAAATTATGTGAAATCTTTATAAATAATATTTTAAATCCATAACAGCTATAAAGATTGAAAAAATTATTAATTAACAAATAAGAAAATATCTTCAAAACGTATTTTCATATGAAAATTTTATACCTCAGAAAAAAATCTTTGCGGAAATTCTCTCCATAAAAAGTGCTCCTAAATTTATATAGGAGCACTTTTTATGAAACACTATTCTTTATTTCCTTATGAACCACTTTATTATAATAACCATGCTTTACAACTTGCCTAAAATCATCTACCTGGATATCCATTCTTTCGGCAATATCTACAACAATTGTATTTTGTAAAACATTCACCACAAATCCCATTAATTTCAAATTATGATTTTTACGATATGAAAATTGAACGTAATCCCCAAGTGTTACTTCTTTATTATGTTTCATTTGGCGCCCCCTAAATTATCGATAATTATACAATAGTTTCCCCCTTTTTTACTTCTACATACGGGGTCACCAGTTTATCATTTTAGCCAATTCATCTCCCACCTACTTATTTTACGTTCCTTGAGGAAGGGGTCTTCTTGGCTAAAATGATAAAAAAAGACAAACTCTCCAATGTGAGGAGTTTGTCCAAAACCATGATTTCTTTAGTTTAACAATATAGAATTCAGTTCCGATAAGAATCTTTCTTTTTTCCATATCCCACGGTTTTTGCATCGATACTAACAATAGTGGATTAGAATAATGACTTAATACTTGCTAGGACAGTAAGAATACCTATAATAATGACAAATACATTGCTAGATTTCCCTTTGTATTTAGCAAGTACTGATACTTTATGGATTGCATACATTGGTAGTATACATAAGATAGCAGCAACTAGCGGACCGCTAAGGGCATCAATGATTCCAAGAATACTTGGATTTGTATAAGCAACATACCAGCATGTTAATACGACAAAAGTAAGAATCATTGTCTTAACTGTTTTTTCTCCTATATCTTTCCCACGTTTTTTACTGGACTTGATAATCATGTCACGCATTACCTCATACGCTCCTATATAATGACCAAGGAAAGACTTTGTAATAGCCACAAATGCAATGATAGGAGCTGCAATAGTGATTACTGGCGAATTAAGCTCATTAGCAAGATATGATAGGATTGACAAGTTCTGTTCTTTTGCCACCTTAAGATCATTTGGAGTCAAACTTAAGGTACTGCTCCAAACAAAGAACATAACAACTACGAATGTCATAATATAACAAACTTTTTGTATTTGAGCACATTTAGCATCAGTAGCATCTATTCCATACGTAGCTCTCTGTTTCATAACAAATGACGAAATCATAGGCGAATGATTAAACGAGAATACTATGATTGGAAGTATCATCCATATCGTTCCTAAATATCCTGTTCCTGTTGAAGCAGTAGAAACAGCTGAAAAACTAAGCATTGACGTATTCCACTGTGGAATCAAAGATATTGCGATAAAAAGTAGAGAAGCTATAAAAGGATACACTAGCATGCTCATGATCTTTACAGTTATATCTTGACCAAAATTTAGTATAGCGATAAGACCGAGTACTAAAACAAGCGATAAAATGGACCTTGGAGGCTCCGACATGTGCAATTGATGCACGATAAAGCTACTAGCGGTATTTGTAAGTGCGACCGAGTACATCAGCACGATCGTATAAATGGAGACAAAATATACAATATTAAAAATGATACTTGCCTTATTTCCAAAATACTCTCTTATTGTACCTGTAATCCCCTCATCGGCAGAGTTCGAAGCGTAAATCATTTTAGCAAGCGCCCTATGTGAATAATACATAACAGGATATGCAAGTATGGTAATTAACAGCAATGATAATAAACCACCTGAACCTGCATTAATCGGTAAAAAGAGTACTCCTGCTCCAATTGCTGTTCCAAAAAGGCTCAATGCCCAGGTAGTATCCTGTTTATGCCACTTTTTAGGGTCTAGATATTTCTCATTTTTTACTGCAGTGTTATCAGCTTGAAATTCTATGTTTTTTGCAGTATTCCCATCCATATAATAATTCCTCCTTGTGTCCTATTCTTAATTCTCTTTTTAAGATATAGGAATATAGACCGTTCTTGAAAAATGAATAGCTTATATAGTGCCCCACAACGAATATCCCCCTTCTAGGTTAATAAAAATCAAAAAATTAGCGAAGCATCAACCTGAAGGGTTTGTTACCACTTATAAAATATTTTAATTATATAGTAGTATATTTTATTGATAACTCCCCCAATATACAGACATCCTTAGGCGAACAATAGAGTAAAGATTGTTAAAAACTTCACAATATATTCGATAACTTATTGATTTGATTGTTTCTCCCCAAAGATTTTATTTTTAATGGAAATTCCTGTAGGTGTAGCTGCAATACCACCTAAACCTGTCTCTCTTAATTCGCGAGGCATCTGTCTTCCAACTCTATACATGGCTTCAATCACTTCGTCAGCATTGATGAGATTGTTTACGCCAGCTAATGCGATGTCCGCTGCTGCTAAAGCATTTGCCGTTCCAATGGCGTTTCTCTTTACACAAGGAATTTCTACCAAACCAGCGACCGGATCACAAACTAAACCGAGTAAATTTTGTAATGCAATCGAAAAAGCTTCAGAAGATTGCTGTGGCGTTCCACCCGCAGCTTCTACCGCAGCTGCAGCCGCCATCGCTGAGGCACTTCCTACTTCAGCTTGACATCCTCCATACGCTCCTGAAATACAAGCGTTGTTTGCGACTATCGTTCCAAATAACGCTGAAGTGAATAGAAAATGAATCATATCTTCATGACTTAACTGCAACGTATCTTTAATACTAAATAGGACTCCCGGAATCGTCCCACTCGCACCTGCTGTTGGAGTTGCACAAATAGCTCCTAATGCAGCATTTACTTCATTAACACCGATAGCACTTTGAATCCCTAACACCATCAAATCTCCAGAAAGAGTTTTCCTATTTTCTCGATAGTTTTTAATTTTTACAGCATCCCCTCCGGTCAAACCTGTTGGAGAAAATACACCGTCGCCCTCGATACTTTTATTTATTGCATGTTGCATAGTCGCTAAATTTCGTTCCATTTTACTCCATACTTCTTCATAAGAAGTTTTAGTTTGTTTGATTTCCTGTTCGATTGCTAATTCATAAATTTGCTTTTGGCTTTTATTAGCTGCATCCACAATTTCTTTTATGGCCATATACATATTTTTCACTCCTTAATGTGACTAAAGAATAATAAGATTAGCTATATTGCTTAAATCTCCTAATTCCTTCTGAGCATTACCTGGCAATATCGAATCCAAAGCGAATGCATATAAATATTTTGTTTTATCTTCCAAACTATGAAAGTTGTTAATTTCCACATCATATTGTTTAAAGATCCTGCGTAAAACAAATTCAAAGTCAGCTCTTTCTGAAATCGCAATAACAACTGGCAATGGCCCCTGCAGATTTAAGCTAAATCCATCAATTTCAACATTTTTGACTTCAATCAACCCACCACCGACCGAAATACCCATTACTCTAATACTTCGACTTTCATCCTCTGCATATACATCTGCCGTATTTGGATGACCAGCAGGACTATTACCCAATTGTTCAATAAAGGTAATGTCAATTCCCTTAGACTCTGCTATTTTAATAGCATCTGGCACTTTGCTGTCATCAGCAGCTAAGCCTAATATACCAGCAATAATTGCAAAATCAGTTCCGTGACCTTTATGGGTTTCAGCAAATGATTCATAATACTTTACCACAACTTTTTTAGGAAGACCTTGAAATAATTTATTAGCAACTGTTCCAATAGCCAAAGCACCTGCAGTATGTGAACTTGAAGGGCCTATCATTATGGGCCCAATCACATCAAAACAACTTTTGTATTTAACAATCTTTTTTTCTTTAATAGATGCTACATTCATGTTCATATAAGCACCCCCATAATTTATTATTTTTAGCTGTAGTTGAATCTAAGTTATTAGAATGATCGATTCAAAACAAGTTTTGTTTGATAACGCTTTCTTTATTGAGTTGAATAAACTTCCCTTCTAATCCGCTATCCTCCGTATAGTAATCATATCAGTATGTCCAATTTTAAAAAATTACTGGCAAGTTCTTTAGAATTTTTAATCCAAAACGAGGTTTGATATTTTCTCTAGAGGTAATAAATTGTGTCTCGACGCCCTCATTATAACTTGTATATTTATAAGTTTAATCTTTTTTTATTTTTAGAAAGATTGAATAGACAGAATTTTGAATAGGTAATAAATTATACCTAGTATGTAGCAATTGTGTCCTTTGTTTGAAGCTGTATTAGTTAGTAAAAAAGCAAAAATAACACAGAGTTCCTTTCATAAACACATTGAT
>NZ_JBNLYC010000200.1:0-6664 GCF_050172015.1 Bacillus sp. GMa5/1
GTCTTGAACAGGTTGAATTACATACTGTTTAACCAAATTCCAAGCCATAAGAGTATACGATTTAGCGAGTTCCCACTGTGAGCTTAACCAAGAAATCAAATCACTGAATTTTTCTTTTGTTGTACTCCAAGCTTCCTGAACTGGCTGAATAATATATTGCTTAAGTAATCCCCATGCAACTTGGGCCACAGCTTTTGCAATTTCCCATTGTGTACCAAGCCATATAACCAATTCACCAATTTGTTTACTCACCCAATTGCAAGCTTCTTGGATTGGTTGAATAATATACTGACTTATAGCTGCCCATGCAATTTGCACTCCTGCTTGAATAAGTAGCCATCCTGCTTCTAAAACAGTTGCTATAAATGAAATGATTGGATCTAAAACGGTAACAATGGTATTCCAAGTGTCTTGCCAAGCTTGTACGAGTGTCCCCCACAATTCTGAAGCTGTTGTAACTAAAGAAGTCCACCAAGAAGACGCTGTTTCCACAATTCCGGTCCATAAACTACTAAAGAATTCCCCTATAGGATCAAAGAAACTATACATCATTTCAGTAAATGAAGCCCAAGCACCTGAAAAGAATTCAACAATAGAATTCCATGTACTACTACATATTTCGCCTATCCCTGTCCATAAATCGCTAAAAAATTGCCCTATCGGATCAAAGAATGAATGCATTGTTTCTAAAAATGAATTCCATGCATCGCTAGATGATTGCACGATACCGTCCCAAACTCCTACTAAATATTCCGTAATAGAAGCCCAAGTATCTATAATCCATTGCTTAATATCATCAAAGTTTTTATAGATTGCAATACCTATGGCTGCTATAGCAGCTATAATAAGGGGAATAGCCCCAACAATTCCAGCCGCTGCAGCCGCTCCAATCCCAAAGATACTCATGACCGTCACAACTATAGGCGCAAGCGCCATAATCGCACCGGAAATCACACCAATAGCTACTCCGATAGTCGCTAATGTTGCTGCTAATTCTGGATTATTAGAAATCCATTCCGCAAATTTAGAGACTAAATCCGCTACAACTCCAAGGACCGGTTTCAGAGCCATCTGTAAATCGCCCATTGCTTTTTGGAATTTTACAGCCGGACTTGCATCCATTTTTTTTATAGATTCATTTAATTTATCTTGATTCTTCTGGAAGTCTACTGTTTTTTTTGAAGCGTTTATTAAAGTGTTAGTTAAATTTTGACCTTGGTCTTCAAACATAGTAGCTAGAACTTTAACCCCAACTTGATTTCTTTTTACTGGATCTTCTATCCCTTCAATCGCTTTAGCTACTTCTACCATAGCTTTCGAACCGTCACTTCCGCCTTTAGCGACAGCCGCACCCCACTTTTCTATTTGTTCTGTGGCAATTCCAGAACCGTCTAACGCTTCTTTTAAAGCTTTATCCGCACCTTGAGCAAACTCGGTTAATTGAATTCGCCCTTCCTTCAGACCATCTAATAAATTATCAATATTCCAACTACCAGTTTCAACACCAGCTTCCATAATCGCCTGTACTTCTTCAGCTTTAAAACCTGCACGAGTCAATTGGCTTCCATACTCAGCAATGATATCTAGTTGCTCTGGCGGAAATCCCATCTTTAACAACGCATCAACCATACCAAGGGCACTATCTTGAGTTATCCCTAATTCATTTCCTATTTCATATGTTTCTTGGATTAACTCTGTAAAATCTATGCCCTCATAAGATTGAGATATAACAGCCGCACCTTTGACGATTGATGCATTCGCTTCGTCACTAATATCTTTATTTAAAGCCCATTGTCTACGTACACCAGCAAGCGATTCTTCAGCGTCCACCCCATAAGCGGTGACACCTCTAATAGCTTCTTCTACTGATTTTTTTGAGGACTCCGGAACGTCAAATGTGATATCAATCTTTGTTTTTAACTTCGACATATCAAGAGCTTTTTCGATTGTTCCGGCAATTCCACCACCAGCTACCATTGCTCCAAGAACATTTTCTAAGCCAATATCTAATTCTTTAAATTCTCTTTCCGTCCTTTGGGCTTCATGTTGTAAATCTCGTAGTTCGTTTCGGACTTGTTGTATAGAATTTCCAGCATCCACAGATCGAAGTGCTCTTTGTAATTTCTCAATATCAGCTTCTGTGCCTAATGCTTCGCGTCCAATAATCCCAATCGCTTGTTCTAACTGTCGACTTGTAGCTGTTCCATTCCGAATTGCATTCACAAGACGATTTCCTAATGCTCCTGCAAAATCATCAACGCTTTTTCCTGTAGCTCTAAACAATGTTTCTAATTGCCTTGTAGAACTTGCTACATTCTCTTGTTCAGCTTTCATGTTTCCTAGTTTATTTTTAAGACCATTAAGTGACCCTTCTGTAAATTCAATCTCACGCCTAAATGCACGATACTGTTCTTCAGAAATTTTACCGTTTTGGAATTGAGCTTGTACTTGTTGCTCCGCTGCTTTCAATTTATCTAGCTTTTGCGTTGTATTTTCAATCTGTTGTGTAAGTAACTTTTGTTTTTGCGCTAATGCTTCCACATTACCGGGATCAAACTTTAACAAACGTTCAACATCTTTTAATTCTTTAGCCAAAGCATCACTTTGTTTATTTACATCTTTTAAAGCATTCTGTAACGGCTGAGTGTTACCACCAATTTCTATCGTAATCCCTTTAATTCTCCCTGCCATTTTCTCACCCCTTTCTTAGAATGAATCGAAGTCTTTTTGATTTGCCTTTCTAACTTTTTCTTTATCTGGATTCTCTAGCTCAGCGAATTCAGCAATGTAATCAAAACAATCACCAATTGTCATATCTTCTAAATCCCAGCGTGTTAATTTCGCTTTATAACAAAGAGCAAGAAACAGTTCAGTAGTAAATTCCTCATCACTGAATGTCCCTTGCTCTCCATTATTTTTCTTTATTTTTTTTTTGCTCCCATAGTAACCTGAACTAATTCCATGACCGCAGGCATAATTTCTTCAATTGGGAATTCTTCAAATCCATCTAGCCATGTCATAGGATCAGAAATATTAGAATCGGCCGTTTTAGCGTATAACCACGTTAAGTCATAAATAAGTTCAAAATCTACTTTACTCATATCGATATTAGACATATCAATGGGTTGTTCTGACCCATCTGATGAAGCTAAAGCATTAATTGCCCCTAACCCCATCAAATCTGCAAATAAATTACGTCTGAATTGTGCTTTATATCGCTTAACTGTTGCTGCTGTAGCTTTTAATTTGACTTGCTTTCCATCGATTGTAATCGTCTTTTCCATTTACTTACGCTCCTTTTGGTGCTGCTGGTTTTTTAACGTACACTTCTTTGTACCAGTTATCGTAAATTGCTTGAGTCGTTTTAGAGGTTGTTTTTGTTTTAACCATTGGTCTTCCGCCGGGAACTAAAACAATTGGACTAGAAACAAACTTCAATTCATTTGTATTTGGTTCGGCTGAATTTGTTTTTGTTTTAGATGCGATTGTCGGGCGACTCGCTGCACAGTTATACATAACGTGGCGAGTTGCGTTCACATCGCCATCGAATTCAAAGAGTAATGCAAATGATTTTCCTTTGGCATCAGCTAACTCATTTAATACACCGTCTGTTTCATCTAATTGCTCACCTAATGCATCGATAGCAAACTGTTCCGGAATAGTTGCAATAGATAGCGTTCCATCATAACCTTGGTTATTACTTGCTGCGTAATAAAGCATGTCATCAGCATAAAATTCAATTAAATCACCGCGTGGTTCAAAAGTTAATTCAACTCCACCGGGTAGCGGAATTGGTGTACCAAATTTCACTAAAAAGTCTTGAACATCATATGGAACATAATGTACATTCTTCAGACCAAACGTAACTTTATTTTCTTTATTCACTTACATCAACCTCGTTTCATAAATTTTTTGATACATTTTTTCAGATTCAATAAAAGTCCCATATGAGTCATAAGGAATTTCATGATCGTCTAGGACTTTTTCAAGTTTTTCTTCTGCAACCAAATCTTTTTTAGTTGTGTAAAGTTCAATATTTGCATCGTCTATCTTGTGATACACCTTGTTATCAGCCATTAAATTTGCTGATCCATCCACAAGGAAACATATATAAGGTGGCGCTGGAACTGGCTTCGTTGGTGTTGCTGTAAAATGCGAATAAGCCACAGGATAACCTGTAGCTTCAAGAATTTTTGTTAATTCACCTAATGTCATTGTTGAACCGCCCTTTCGATACGTCTTGGCAACTCATCAATTACATACTCTTCAACTGGACGGATATGCACCTGTGCCGGAACACGCCCACCCCCGACTTTCGCATGTCCATTTTCTAAAAGATGCGTTAATTGTCCTTGTGAATTGTGGACGACAACACTATTACCTTCTTTTTTCTTACGCCATCCTTTACGATATGCCCCTGTTTTTTTAGGACTACCTTGCTTTAATTTTTCTACAGCAACATCAGCAACTTCTTCTTGCGCTGTCAGTAATTCTTCTTCCACAACATTTGCATATCTTTGCAATTCTCTAGCAAGTTCGCTCGCAAAATCATTCATATTAAACATGCTCCTTTGCGATAATAGTCAATGTTTGATACATTTCATCATCATTCATTGGCGGTTCGATAATGTCAAAGATACGATTTTTCATTTTAATTCGCATTAACTCTGTAATACCTGTTGTATAAGGAATCACAAACCGATAAATTCGTGTAGACTGTGAAGCTGAAGCTTCAATGTACTCCGAACCTTTTACCGTTTTTATCATTGCCCATGCTTTTTTTACTTCTTGCCAATTACCTGTTTCAAGCTCTTGATTCAATTCATCCTTTATTACTTCAGGTTGTTCAACGATAATTCGATTTCTACAATCACCTGTATTCAGTGGTTTCTTGTACTGAAAAGGACGCATATTAATCACCGTCCAATTTAATTTCTTCTAATGCTTTATCGATACCTAAACTATTAATCTGACTTAAAAAATTCTTGTCAAAATACTCTAATGCATCGTTATAAACATAACGAGAACGTTCAAAGACTAATTCTTTGAACTCCTCGTCTTTATTTAAATCATAATTACCACAAACCCTAAGTAATGCCTTGTTAGACGTAGAAAGGATGCGCTTTAGGTTATCATCTTCCTCATCCCCTAAGTGCATCCTATTTTTAAATTCTTGTAATATTACATCTGAAATTACTGTATCCATTCACATCATCCTTGTGCTGGTGGCGTTGGCGTTTCTTCAATCTTCAATGTATAAACTTGAGAAGCATATTTATCTTTTGGCTTACCTGTAGCAAATTGTTTAGCAATATAAACTGTTGCGTCTTCTAATGCTAGAGTTTCTTCGAACTTTTTAATAGGTTCTGTTCCACCCATCGCTGCAACATACTGACCTTTTACAAAGAACAGTACTTTCCCTTGTGGCACAAACACAGATTCCGTAGGGATTGGATTAAATGGCAAGCTGGTTACGTATACCCCAGCTGCATTTTGAATTGTCGCGTTTGCTTGAATATCATAAGTATCAAATGGATTTGTTACCATAACTACTTTTCCAGCAATGTTTTTCGGTCTGTCTGCATCTGAACCATCAGCGTTTAATTTTTTAGCTAGTAATTTAACTACTCCTTTTAATTCGTTAATTGTTTTACGACCTGGTTCAAACGTTAAAGTCCCAACTGGTTTTTTATCTGGATATACTCCATTTGTAACACTTCCACTTGGATCTTTTAATAAACCAATAGGTTCATTTTTACCTGTACCAGCTACAAATCCGCGTTCTAATCCCACTGTCATCGCTTCTGTAATCATTGTGCGAACATATCGTTCTACCCATACTGGACCAAGTTTTAACATGTCATTCGCTAATGGAATAAATGCCGTTAATTTAAGTTGGGAAATGCTATCTTTACGGAATGTAGCATTTAATTGACCTTTAATACCATCAAATAATGGCCCCCATACCGCAGCGCCTTCTGGATCTCCATAAACGAATTCTGTTACTGCACCTAAATTCTCTAAACCAATATGTTGTAAGAAAGGATGATCTTCAACTAAGTCATCAAAAATACGTTCTTGAGTTGTTTTAGGTAAAGTTTCAGTAGACTTAAATCCACCTTCTTCAACTACTGCATTAAAGAATTTCATTTCATCACTTGTTAATACATTAGCGCCACGAGACTGCATAATAGAACGATCTACCATTGATTCATTTACTTGATTTAAAATATCTGCTCGTACATCTGTAGCAAGTGCTCCAATCATAGAATTTAATGCTGCTGTTTGTTCTTCTGGAGTTCCCTCCTGTGTTGCTTTCGCAAATGCTAGTTTCTTTTCTTCAAAATTATTAAATTTAATAACCATATTTTATTTTCCTCCTAAATTTAAAAAGAGCGTACTCAAATTCTGTTTTGTATTAACAGGTTCTTGAATAGGCTCTTTTGGATTTGTATTTGTTTGTAAATCATTCAGAATTTCGTTTTTTAGTCCTAATAGTGCAGCATTTAAATCTTCTTTTGTAATTCCTTGGCCCTTGTTCATTGTTCCATTTCTAAAACCATCGATTACTTTTTGTGGAAGCATGGCAGCAGTAGCAGTTGAAGCTGTCATTTTAACTGGGTTCTCCATAAACATAATTTCATCCACAAAGTTATTTTCTAAT
>NZ_JBNLYC010000201.1:0-6655 GCF_050172015.1 Bacillus sp. GMa5/1
GTTAGAAAATAATTTTGTGGATGAAATTATGTTTATGGATAATCAGGTTAAAATGACAGCTTCAGCTTCTACTGCTGCCATGCTTCCACAGAAAGTAATCGATGGCTTTAGAAATGGAACCATGAACAAAGGCCAAGGGATTACAAAAGAAGATTTAAATGCAGCATTGTCAGGTTTGAAAAATGAAATTCTGAATGATTTACAAACAAATACAAATCCAAAAGAGCCTATTCAAAAGCCTGTTCATACAAAACAGAATTTGAGTACGCTCTTTTTAAATTTAGGAGGAAAATAAAATATGGTTATTAAGTTTAATAATTTCGAAGAGAAAAAACTAGCTTTTGCAAAAGCAACACAGGATGGTACAGCAGAAGAACAATCAGTAGCATTAAACTCCATGATTGAAGCACTTGCTACAGATGTACGAGCAGATATTTTAAATCAAGTGAATGAATCAATGGTAGATCGTTCTATTATGCAATCTCGCGGTGCTAATGTACTAACAAGTGAAGAAATGAAGTTCTTTAATGCCGTTGTTGAAGAGGGTGGTTTTAAATCAACTGAGACTTTACCTAAAACAACACAAGAGAGAATTTTTGATGATTTAGTTCAAGGTCATCCGTTGCTAGAGCATATCGGTTTAGAGAATTTAGGAGCCGTGACAGAATTTATTTATGGAGATCCAGAGGGTGCAGCTGTATGGGGACCGTTATTTGGTGATATTAAAGGACAATTAAATGCTACATTCCGAAAAGAGTCAATTACTCAACTGAAATTAACAGCATTTATTCCATTAGCGAATGATATGTTGAAGCTTGGTCCAGTATGGGTGGAACGATATGTTCGTACTATGATTACAGAAGCGATGTCAGTAGGTTTAGAACGTGGTTTTGTAGTAGGTACAGGTAAAGAAGAACCAATTGGGTTATTAAAAGATCCTAGCGGAAGTGTAGTGAATGGAGTATATCCAGATAAAAAGCCAGCAGGAACTTTAACGTTTGAACCAGGTCGCAAAACAATTAATGAATTAAAAGGCGTGGTTAAATTATTGGCTAAAAAATTAAATCCTGATGGTAAAACAGATGCAGATAGACCTAAAAATATTGCTGGTAAAGTAGTTATGGTAACAAATCCATTTGATACTTTTGATATTCAAGCAAATGCTACAACTCAAAATGCGGCAGGTGTATATGTAACGAGCTTACCTTTTAATCCAATCCCAACAGAATCTGTATTTGTACCTCAAGGACAAGTGGTGTTCTTTGTTAAAGGGGAGTACATTGCAGCGATGGGTGGAACGGAGCCAATCCAAAAGTATAATGAAACACTCGCTTTAGAAGATGCAACACTTTATATTGCAAAACAACACGCTACAGGTAAGCCGAAGGATAAATACACTTCACAAGTTTATACATTGAAACTTGAAGAAGTAAAGCCACCGACACAAGGATGATGTGAATGGATACAGTAATTTCAAATGTAATATTACAAGAATTTAAAGATAGGATGCACTTAGGGGATGAGGAAGATGATAACCTAAAGCGCATCCTTTCTACGTCTAACAAGGCATTACTTAGGGTTTGTGGGAATTATGATTTAAATAAAGACGAGGAGTTCAAAGAATTAGTCTTTGAACGTTCTCGTTATGTCTATAACGATGCATTAGAGTATTTTGACAAGAATTTTTTAAGTCAGATTAATAGTTTAGGTATCGATAAAGCATTAGAAGAAATTAAATTGGACGGTGATTAATATGCGTCCTTTTCAGTACAAGAAACCACTGAATACAGGTGATTGTAGAAATCGAATTATCATTGAGCAACCTGAAGTAATAAAAGATGATTTGAATCAAGAAGTTGAAACAGGTAATTGGCAAGAAGTAAAAAAAGCATGGGCAATGATAAAAACGGTAAAAGGTTCAGAGTACATTGAAGCTTCGGCTTCACAGTCTACACGAATTTATCGGTTTGTGATGCCTTATACAACAGGTATTACAGAACTAATGCGAATCAATTTGAAAGGTCGTATCTTTGATATTATTGAACCGCCAATGAATGATGATGAAATGTATCAAACATTGACTATTATCGCAAAGGAGCATACTTGATATGAATGATTTTGCGAGTGATCTTGCTAGAGAATTACAAAGATATGCAAATGTTGTAGAAGAAGAATTACTGAAAGCGCAAGAAGAAGTTTCTGATGTTGCTGTGGAAAAATTAAAGCAGAAAAGTCCTAAAAAAACAGGTGCATATCGTAAAGGTTGGCGTAAGAAAAAAGAAGGTAATGGTGTTGTTATCCATAATACACAAGGGCAACTAACACACCTTTTAGAAAAAGGACATGCGAAAGTTGGCGGTGGACGTGTTCCGGCTCAAGTCCATATCCGTCCAGTTGAAGAGTATGTAATTGATGAATTGCCAAGACGTATCGAAAGGGCGGTTCAACAATGACATTAGGTGAATTAACAAAAATTCTTGAAGCTACAGGTTATCCTGTGGCTTATTCGCATTTTACAGCAACACCAACGAAGCCAGTTCCAGCACCACCATATATTTGTTTCCTTGTAGATGGATCAGCAAATTTAATGGCTGATAACAAGGTGTATCACAAGATAAATGACTTAAACATAGAGCTTTATACAACTAAAAAAGATTTAGTTGCAGAAGCCAAACTTGAAAAAGTCCTAGACGATTATGAGATTCCTTATGACTCGTATGAGACTTTTATTGAATCTGAAAAAATGTATCAAAAAAATTATGAAACGAGGTTGATATAAATGAATGAAAACAAAGTAGCTTTTGGTCTGAAAAATGTCCACTATGCACTCTATGACATTAAAGATGGTGTAGTTACATTTAGTACACCGATACGATTACCAGGGGCGGTTGAATTAACATTTGATCCACGAGGGGATTTAATTGAGTTCTATGCAGATGACATGCTTTACTACGCAGCAAGTAATAACCAAGGGTATGATGGCACTCTATCAATCGCTCATATTCCAGAGCAATTTGCAATTGATGCATTAGGTGAGGAATTAGACGAAGAAGATGGTGTGTTAAATGAATTAGCCGATGCAAAAGGAAAATCATTTGCGTTATTATTTGAATTCGATGGCGATGTAAGAGCGACTCGACACGTTATGTTTAACTGTTCAGCAAGTCGTCCAACACTTGCATCTAAAACGAAAACAAATTCAGCAGAGCCTAACACAAATGAACTTAAATTTGTATCAAGCCCTATTGATATTAATGGAAAACGTATGGTTAAAACGAAAACTACTACTAAATCAAAACAAGAAATCTATGATAATTGGTACAAAAAAGTTTATACAAAAGTACCTGCATTACCAAAAGGGGCGTAAGTGAATGGAAAAGACAATTACAATCGATGGAAAACAAGTCAAATTAAAAGCTACAGCAGCTACGGTTAAGCGGTATAAAGCGCAATTCAGACGTAATTTATTTGCAGATTTGATGGGGTTAGGGGCAATTAATGCTTTAGCTTCATCAAATGGGGCAGAACAACCTATTGATATGTCTAATGTCGATATGAGTAAAGTAGATTTTGAACTTATTTATGACTTAACGTGGTTATACGCTAAAACGGCTGATCCTAATATTCCTGATCCTATGACGTGGCTAGATGAATTTGAAGAATTCCCAATTGAAGAAATTATGCCTGCGGTCATGGAATTAGTTCAGGTTACTATGGGAGCAAAAAAAAAATAAAGAAAAATAATGGAGAGCAAGGGACATTCAGTGATGAGGAATTTACTACTGAACTGTTTCTTGCTCTTTGTTATAAAGCGAAATTAACACGCTGGGATTTAGAAGATATGACAATCGGTGATTGCTTTGATTACATTGCTGAATTCGCTGAGCTGGAGAATCCAGATAAAGAAAAAGTTAGAAAAGCAAATCAAAAAGACTTCGATTCATTCTAAGAAAGGGGTGAGAAAATGGCAGGAAGAATTAAAGGGATTACGATTGAAATTGGTGGTAATACTCAGCCGCTACAAAATGCTTTAAAAGATGTAAATAAACAAAGTGATGCTTTGGCTAAAGAATTAAAAGATGTCGAGCGTTTGCTAAAATTTGATCCAGGTAATGTGGAAGCATTAGCGCAAAAACAACAGTTACTTACACAACAGATTGAAAATACAACGCAAAAACTAGATAAGTTGAAAGCAGCGGAACAACAAGTACAAGCTCAATTTCAAAACGGTAAAATTTCTGAAGAACAATATCGTGCATTCAGGCGTGAAATTGAATTTACAGAAGGATCGCTTAATGGTCTGAAAAATAAACTTGGAAACATGAAAGCTGAGCAAGAGAATGTAGCGAGTTCCACAAGGCAATTAGAAACATTGTTTAGAGCTACAGGAAAAAGCGTTGATGATTTTGCAGGAGCATTAGGAAATCGTCTTGTGAATGCAATTCGGAATGGAACAGCTACAAGTCGTCAGTTAGAACAGGCGATTGGAATTATTGGTCGTGAGGCATTAGGTACAGAAGCTGATATTGAAAAATTACAAAGAGCTCTTCGATCTGTGGATGCTGGAAACTCCATACGGCAAGTACAAAATGAGTTAAGAGAATTACAACAAGAAGCGGGTAGAACCGAGAAGAAGTTCGAAGGACTACAAGTAGGATTAGAAAACGTTATTGGTGGATTAGCAGCTGGTGGCGGAATTGCAACAGCTATTGAAAAAGCGATGGATATGTCAAAATTAAAAACAAAGATCGATATCACATTTGATGTTCCGGAGTCCTCTAAAAAATCAGTAGAGGAAGCTATTAGAGGTGTTACCGCTTATGGTGTTGATGCAGAAGCGTCTTTAGAAGGAGTCCGTAGGCAATGGGCTTTAAATAAAGATATAAGTGATGAAGCAAATGCAGCAATCGTTAGGGGAGCGGCAGCCATTTCAGCTTCTTATGAAGGGATAGATTTTACAGAATTAATTCAAGAAACATATGAAATAGGAAATGAATTAGGAATAACACAAGATAGTGCTCTTGGTATGGTTGATGCGTTGTTAAAAATGGGATTTCCACCAGAACAGCTAGATATCATTGCTGAATATGGTAGTCAGCTAACTCGTGCAGGCTTTAAAGCTGAGGAAGTTCAAGCAATTATGGAAGCAGGCGTTGAAACAGGTAGTTGGAATATTGATAATCTCTTAGACGGACTGAAAGAAGGTAGGATTCAATTAACCGAATTCGCACAAGGGGCTGATAAGGCTTTAAAAGAAGCGCTTGACGGTTCTGGTATTGCAACTGAACAAATAGAAAAATGGGGAGCATCTGTGGCTAAAGGCGGAAGAGATGGCGCCGCAGCGATGGTAGAAGTAGCTAAAGCTATTGACGGAATAGAAGACCCGGTTAAGAAAAATCAAGTTGGGGTTAAAGTTCTAGCCACTATGTTTGAAGACCAAGGGCAAAATCTAACTAACACTTTAATAAGGGCTTCAGAAAAAACTGTAGACTTACAGAAGAATCAAGATAACTTAAATGAATCTGTTAAAAAATTAGATGCAAACCCAGCTGTAAAGTTCCAAAAAGCCATGGGTGATTTGCAAATGGCTCTTGAACCTATACTAGGAGTAATTGCTGATGTTGTTGCTAGTATTGCTGATTGGATTTCTAATAATCCAGAATTAGCAGCGACATTAGCGGCTGTTGCAACAGCTATTGGGGTAATTTCAGGAGCACTTATGGCAATTGCACCAATAGTTGTAGCTGTCATGGGTGTATTTGAAATCGGAGCCGCCGCCGCACTAGGTATAGTTGCCATAGTTCCTATTATCATAGCAGCTATAGTTGCTCTAGGAATTGCCATTTATCAAAATTGGGATTCTATAAAACAGTGGACTATAGATACATGGAATTCTATTAAGGAATATTTAATAGAGCTTTGGGATGGGATAGTTCAATCCTCTAGTGAAGCTTGGAGTTCTTTCTTAGAAACAATGCATTCATTCTTTAATCCAATAGGGCAATTTTTTAGCGATTTATGGACAGGGATAGGTGAAATATGTATTAGTACATGGAATTCTATTGTTGAATTCTTTTCAGGAGCTTGGGCCTCATTCACTGAAATGATGCATAGTTTCTTTGATCCGATAGGTGAATTCTTTAGTAGTTTATGGTCTGGAATTGTTGAAACGGCTTCTTCCTGGTGGTCATCTTTAGTTACAACAGCTTCTGAATTGTGGGGGGCACTTGTACAAGCTTGGCAGGAAACGTGGAACACTGTACTTACGGTCTTAGACCCTATCATTTCATTGATTTCTACGGTCCTTGAGGCTGGTTGGTTACTAATTCAAGCAGGAGTACAAATTGCATGGGCAGCAATCTGTCAATACATTATCCAACCAATCCAGGAAGCTTACGACTGGGTAAGTACACAAATCGGTGAAATGGTCACTTGGCTTGGTACACAATGGGAAATTGCAAAAGCCGTGGCCCAAGTTGCATGGGGATTACTTAAGCAATATATTATTCAGCCAGTCCAGGAAGCTTGGAGCACAACAAAAGAAAAATTCAGTGATTTGATTTCTTGGTTAAGCTCGCAGTGGGAACTTGCTAAATCGTATACTCTTATGGCTTGGAATTTGGTTAAACAGTATGTAATTCAACCTGTTCAAGAT